>NZ_JBJJLB010000044.1:0-103209 GCF_045449795.1 Marinobacter alkalisoli | reverse complement strand
TTCACCGGTGTGGTCAACGAATTCGCCCGCGGTGATTCTGGCCACCGCCGCACCCGCTACGAACTCATCATCCAGCCCCCGCTGTGGCGCCTGGGCCTGATGCACAACAGCCGCATCTTCCAGACCCAGACCACCGACGCCATCGTACGCACCCTGCTGGAAGAGCGGGGCATCGTCGATACCGTGTTCGATCTCAAGCGTAACCCGGAAGAACGGGAATACTGCGTCCAGCACCGGGAAAGCGACCTGGATTTTGTAGAGCGACTGGCCGCCGAGGAAGGCTGGCATTACCGCTACCACCACGGCTCGGTCGACGGCGAAGAACAGCCGGCCCTGATCATCGCCGATCACCACGGCGACGCCCCCAGGCTCGAGTCCGTGACTTACAACGGCAAAGCCGGCGGCAGCACCCAAACCCCCTGCGTGTTCCGTTTCGCCCATCAGGAGCGGGTCCGCGCCAGTGCCGTGGCCATGAAGGATTACACCTTCAGGAACCCGGCCTATGCCCTGATGCACGACAGTGCCGCGGGTGATGTCCAGCACCGCGAGGATTACCAGCACTACGACTACCCCGGCCGCTTCAAACAGGACGCCAGCGGCCAGCCCTTCACCGAAGCCCGGCTGGACGCCCTGAGAAACGACGCCAGCACCGCCAGTGGCAAGAGCAACCGCGCCGATTTCACCGCCGGCGCCAAAGTGGCCCTGACCGACCACGACAGCGAGACCCTGAACCGGGAATGGCTGCTGACCGCCATCACCCACACCGGCAAACAGCCCCAGGCGCTGGAAGAAGAGGGCGGTTCCGAACCCACCAGTTACAGCAACAGCTTCAATGCGATCCCCGCCGACCGCACCTGGCGCTCGCAAATCAAACGCCGTCCCAGAATGGACGGCCCGCAGATCGCCATCGTCACCGGTCCGGAAGGCGAAGAGATCCATTGCGACGAACACGGCCGGGTGAAAGTGCGCTTCCCGTGGGATCGCTACTCAAAGAATGACGAACACAGCAGCGCCTGGCTTCGAGTCAGCCAGGGCTGGGCCGGTGGCCAGTACGGTTTTATGGCATTGCCGCGAATCGGCCACGAAGTCATCGTCTCCTTCCTGGACGGCGACCCCGACCAGCCGATTATTACTGGCAGAACCTATCACGCGACCAATACACCGCCGTATGCGCTGCCGGAACACAAAACCCGAACCACATTGAAAACCCAGACCCACAAGGGCGAGGGCAGCAACGAACTGAGATTTGAGGACGAGGCAGACAAAGAGCAGATATACGTCCATGCCCAGAAAGACCTGGACCTGCTCACGGAAAACAACCGTACCGAAGTCATCAAGAACGACAGCCACCTGACCGTGGACAACCACCGTAAGGCCCACACCAAGGGCGATGACCACGCCACGGTGGATGGCGAAAAGCGGGAACAAACCGGCAAGGACCACAGCTTCAACGTCACCGGCACCCTGCACCTGAAAGCCGGCACCGCCTGGCTCAGCGACTCCGGCACCGAACTGCACATCAAGGCCGGCCAGAAAGCCGTGATCGAAGCGGGCGCCGAAATTACCCTCAAGGCCGGCGGCAGCTTCGTGAAAATCGACCCCAGCGGCGTTGCCATGGGTGGCGCGGCCATCAAGATGAACGCCGGCGGTGCTCCGGGCAAGGGCGGTGGGCAGAAGGTTCAGGTGCCTGAGATGCCTGGGTTGGTGGATAAGAATGGTGGGACTGTGTCGCCTGTGCAGATTGCGGAGGTTGGTCAGCGGGCGAATGCCGAACCGAAACCTGTGGTTGCTCACCGGCTGAAACAGGCGCGAATGAACCGGACGGCAGTGGTGGAGCAATGCCAGGAGCGGCCTGATGGTTCCTGCCCACTGAGTGACTGTCCTTGTGGAAAAGCCCAGAAGGCATAAAGGGAGGCCTTATGGCAAGACGATCAAAGCAGGGCGACGACACCCTTTATCTGATACTGGAAAGTGCGGGAAGTAAATCGTTGCTGCAATCGCTTTACGAGCAATGCGAAGCGCCAGTATGGCAGCTGCTATTCAGTGAAACGCAGTGGGCCCCCTATGAAGATGAGAGCCCGCTAGTCATCCAGACAACCCGGGACAGTGACCTATACCGGTGGGCTCTGAAAGGACTTGGAAAGACGGGTGAACTAAGTGGTTTGATTGTCGAGTCGGATGAAAACCTTGAGACATTGCTGCACTGGGCGAGAGAGCGTCTTACGGTGACGTTGGATGGAGTAAGAAAAGGCCTGTTGCGATTCTACGATCCATTGGTCTGGCATAGCCTTAAGCCTGGCGATATTGGCCAGCAAGGCATAGTAAGCTGTGTGGTTTACTTACACGGCAGCCCCGAAGAGGGTGAATGGCTGACCAACCAAAATCCGGAACCGGTAACCATGGCGGAAGTCCCCATGTTGGAGCCAGAGCAACTCCGTAACCTGAGTCTGGCCCGTGTTTAAGCATCAAAATAGCGGTTATAAAACTAAGGGATGACAAGGATGTCTGAAACAGAATCAACCCAAAATTCAGGAAGCTGCGGTCCCGCCTGTGAGGGTGACTCGCTCATAGTTGAAGTGCTGGGTAAGGGTCACCCTGAGGGCCAGCAACTCCGCATACTGCGCCATGGAGATTCAGCTCCTTACACCGCCGTTGATGACAAGCGGGGGAAAGAGGCCCTGGACTCTAGCGTCCTGCATGTCTGGTCCTGGGAAAATAGCCCGCAAGCGGATGTAGCACTGGAAATTGAAGCGGATGAAGGTGACAACCCGTTACGAGTGCCCCTATACAGCCTTCCCGAGGTAACTCCGCGGGAGTTGATTCGTCAGAGACTGATTCTTGCTCCGATTGTGCCGCTCACTTTAGTGGAGCGGGAGGAGCCAATAGCGGGAGTGCCGGCACAACAGATTGTCTCGGCAAGATCGGGTTATCTTTACCTGTTCCGGGATAACCGGTTGTGGCGTGAGATACATATATCCCAAGATGATGAAGGTCGCCTCCTTTTTCGGGACGTTGCGTTGAGTAATTACAGGGAAGCAGGGCAGCAACGTCTGACTGCGAACACGCGCCCGCCCACGTCGGTGCCCCTGGAAGAGATCTGGGTGCCCGTGAATTACTACCGTACAAGTGCCACCTATGCCAGTGATGTCAGGATGGCCTGGTCCGAGGTCCAGTGGTCTGCTGCCCGCATAGACTACCTGGAAAACGATGGATCAGCCTTTAGCGAGCGCACCCAGAGGATTGTGCAGCGGCCGGATGCCCGCTGGCACCCACGGTTCGCGGAACTGGTTTCACTGGATGAAGTGGAGCCTCAGCGTGGTCGGCAACCTCTACTAGAAGAACAGTTACCGTGTACTTTCGACTTTCTCACCAATCTTGACGGCGGGTATGGGCTGGATTGTTACAACCTGGCTGTCGAGGAACAGCAAAACTTCTTTGCCGGTGGCGAAAATGCCGAAAGTGCATGGCGTGAAAGCCAGTACCTAAACACAGACCTCGGTCCTACCGCAGCAATCCGGGATATGGTGCTTCGGGATCTGGATAGCAAGAAGGGTGAAAGCGAGGCTGCGGAGGATAGCAGCTGCACCGTGTGGGAGAACATTGGCGAATCGGCAGATATCTTTGAGGACTGCCGCACTCGGGGCATATTGGGAATCGTCGTTTACGATGAACTCTATGAAGTCCGTAAGGCCATGGCCCGAACCAATGCGGGACTGCAGTACCAAAAGAGCATCCGTGAGTGGGTTAGCCGCCAGCCCCATTACCAAAGCGCCGAGCTGGTGGAGCAAGCGGTAATGCCGGAGGTTCTTGGCGGGCAGCCAAACCCCCTGAACAAGCATACCGAACACCTCGACCTGTCCCTGACGGGTAAGCTCGAGCTCGCTCTGCACCGGGCCTACCGGGCCCACGGGATCAATGCCATCAAGGCTGCCCAGAGGAGGCTGCTGGCCCTGATGCAGGACACCCATAATCAGGCCCGACTGGCTGACCTATTCTCTCTGGAGGGCGGAGACTACCAGAGTGGCTTTGTGCTGGCAGGGCAGTTGTTCAACGCCCTGCAGCACGATGCTGAGACCGTTGACAAGCCCTGGCTGGCTGGCAGTAATCCTGATTGCGACACCCGATGCAGCGGCCGCCTGAGCGACCCGGACGATAGCCCGGCCCGGGAGGGCTCCCAGCTTGTCCTGGATATCGCCAGAGAGGGGTCGGGCCAACCATTGCACGCCATGCTTTTCCCGAAACACGACGCCGTGCCGCTGGACCAATCCTATGTCCCACCGGAGCCGGAAGCCAACCCCGGAGATGGCCTGTTCCGGCCCACGGCCTTTGCTGAACTGGACAAGGACAGCAAACTGCCCGCACAGGAGGACCTTCAAACCCTGGAGGTTGCCTCAATAGTTGCTTTGACCGAAGAGGGTGCCTTCGACTCCCTCAGCCACTTGAGGGCTGTAACCAAGGCCCTCGATGGGATCAGTGGCCAACTGATGGATCAGTTCGGCAAGGCTCAGCGGCGTATACTTGGTGAAATGATGCGCATCGACCTGGACATTCACGGCCCCATTGTCCGCGCCCTGAAGGCAATGAATCCCTCTTTGCTCGGCGAGATTCACCTCCTGCCCCAAGGGTCGCAGGGGCTGAAAATGGTCCTGCTGGGCGTGGAGGATCTCGAGATCGGGTTGCGCAATGGCCTGACGGAAGCGGAACGCGACTACTTTAACCGCAACAACCGTAGCGGCCGTTTTCTGGGAGAAATCGAGGATGGCGAAGGTCGCATCATCGGCAGCACCAACCCCAACCGGGTGCCCGGCGGGGTGGATGTAGAAGATTCTGGCCGGTTCTACGCCTTCATGGCACCCGCTGATTCGGAGTTGGTGAAGAACTACCGAGAGGTGCGGGAACAGTTAAGCCGGCAGCGTAGTCTGGGCAAAGCCCTGGATCGGCTTGGGTTGCCTTATGTGGTGTTGGGGTTTGAGTTTTGGAACATCATGAACGAAAACGCTCGGTATGATGAAGTTCTTCGGTCACGCGGACAGGTTCGTGCGAACGCAGGGGATTATTCTGCAAAAGCGGATCTTACAGTCGCTGTTATTGCAGTCGCGGAGCAACTGTCCAAGAAGCTAATGAACAGCACAGCCATTGCTCGCCAAATGAATCGGGTTGTGTTTGACCTTGAGAAGGCCGTAGCTGCTGGCCGAATCTCCCAGGCGTTTGGGAGTCGCTTGCCACGAGCGGTAA
Organism: Marinobacter alkalisoli; assembly: GCF_045449795.1. NCBI lineage: Bacteria > Pseudomonadati > Pseudomonadota > Gammaproteobacteria > Pseudomonadales > Marinobacteraceae > Marinobacter > Marinobacter alkalisoli. Next base: position 97,974 of record NZ_JBJJLB010000044.1, on the reverse strand, counting down.
CCCTGCGTATGGCGTCGGTTTCTGTATTGGCCATACTGGACGCTGGCATCCGCGCGGCAGATGCTATTCACTACCTGAGAACAGGGCAAACCGCTTCTGCGGTGGCTATGGGGGGCTCCAGTGTTGGCGCCCTGATGACGGGATGGGCCAGCGCGGCGTTGATGAGTCCCGGTACCGCTGCGGCTTCCAGTACCGGGGCGGTATTGGGGCTGAGTACCCCGGCGGGCTGGGTCATACTGGGTATCGGCCTAACACTGATCGTTGGCGGATCGCTGGCGGCCAGCTTACTGGAAGACGATGAACTGGAGTCCTGGCTCAAGAACGGGCCGTTCGGAGACTACCGCAACTCATCGTATGAGCACCTGTGGGGAGAGACTCCAGAAACAGATGCACTAGCCGAAGATGATGAGGAAACGGAATCCTCAGGTGGTTTCTGGTCCTGGCTCCCCTGGGTGGACGGTACCCCCGAGGATCCAGCACCCAAGCCAGTACCGGAGCGGGAGGCCTTCTACAGGCTTGCCAATATTCTTGCGGGTGTCCGGATCGAGGAATCGCTGCACCATGTAGATTCGGAGGAGGCGTACCGGTTGGCTGAAGCTCGCCTCAGAGACAGCGAGTCACCGCCTTCCCGGAAGGAGGTAGATGCTTTACATGAGGAGTTGATGAAGACCAATTTTCGGGTGGTGGTCAAAAGCAATTTGGTGAGTGTTTTGGGGGATGCCGCACTCAAGGTTTACATTCGTCGCCTTAAGGAAAAGCGCCGGCCCAACCCACCGGCGGGTGGCACCACCGTGGTCAGTCGTGAACTGCAGGAGTCCCCCGATGACGAATGGTGGCTCCACCAAAAGCCCTTGCCGGATGGTGTAGAATACTGGCTGCATACGCCCCAGGCGGAGGGGCTGGTGTACTACGAGTGGAAGATAAGGACGCGGATGGTCGCGAGTCTGGGCACGGACCGGGAGTACGTCTTCCCGGCCCCGCCAGTCAGCGACCCGCTCGTCTACCAGGCGGGCGAGCATGGGGATCACGATGCCCCGGATTTTGCCCAAGACGGCGCCCCTTTCTGGGCCAGCCTGACCACCAACCGGGTAGCCTTGAATATCCGGGCCTATCGTCACTTGAACACTGTGGAGGAAGCCTCCAATGGCTGAGAGTACCTACTACAGCCCTACCGCCTGGCAGCCCGGGCGGGATGGGAAGCCAGCCCGTCGAGGGCAACTAGACACTCGCTCCCGAAGCTTTCGATTCCAGTGGGCAGCGGGGGAAAAGTTGTCCAAGGGATATGTACCTGATTTGGTGCCAGGCGATTTTCTGGAAACCTGGCCGCCAGGACAAGACGAGGACTCTAACTGGTACATTGACAAAGGGCATGGCAAGGAGAAAAAGAAAGTACCGATTGCCTGGATCAATCAGGAGAGCATTCGCTGGGCCACGCTACCGAGTTCCTCATGGCGGTGGTTGATATCGAAGGCCTTTGCTAAGTTCATTTTACTTGGAGGTGGCGCCCTGTTGCTCCTTCAACTTTTAGAGGCAGTTTTTCTAAGTGATCGCAACCCAACTCCTTATATAAAGGAGTTTTTTATTCCTGCTTTAGTTTACGTTGGCGGACCATGTGCTGTGGTTTGGAGCGGAGTAAGTCTCATCGAACGCCTCTTCCCCGGCTGGATCTACAAGGACCCCAGGGGGCCCCAGTGGGAATTCAACCGCCGCACCGGGCTGATTACAGTGTTCCGTAATCCCAAGAAGAAAAGGGATGCTGGCCAGATAGCGTGGCAATCCCCGTTCTCGGAATTTGATGGCTATGTCCACAGCGGCCCTACTCACCAGGGCCTGCCACTGTATTACGGGGCAATGGTTCACCGCTTCCGGGAAGAAGCTTTGACCCTGACCGCTTTCCAGGCCGCCTCCGCCAATGATGAAGACCACAAGGCACAATGGAACTTCTGGCTGCAGTACATGGACAGCACGGCTCCGCTGCCGGACATTCCTCTGTTCGAGCCTCACCGGAGTAAAGACCCGGTGACCGCCGAGTACGATCGCAAGACCGAACGCAATCCCAGGTATTGGAGAGACATGGACGAGGCCACCTATAAGCAGAAGACCAAGGAAATGTACCAGCGCTGCCTGAAGGCGTTTGGTTAGGAACCCTACAATGGCTGAGAGTACCTACTACAGCCCCACCGCCTGGCAACCCGGACGGGACGAGAAGCCGCGCCGCCGAGGGCGGCTGGACGCTCGCTCCCGAAGCTTTCGGTTTCAATGGGCGGCGGGGAAGAAGCTGCTAAGTAGTTATTCAGCTAACCAGAATTCCATTTCACAATAAGGAGATAATGATGTCCGAAAGCCGCGATTACCTCGAACTGTCATTCAGATCCATTCAGTGCTTTGCCGACGACGGAAAGCTCGATGCAAAGGAGTTGGGCGAACTTGTTCGTATCGCTGAACGCGATGGCGTGATTGATGAGAACGAAATCCGGGTTCTTCGCAACATCATCTCGCGGATCAAGCCCGAGGAGGTTGATGACGCGATGATGCGCAGACTGTCGGAGCTTGAGAACAAATTGGTCACTGCCTGACGGCAGTCAAGAGCTAGTCACGGAAGATAATAGAGGCGTGCCAACGAGCAACTGAACCGCGCCTTTGAAAGCGGCATGACTGTCGCCCGAAAGGGTCCGTTGTCTCAGTGGCAGATACGGCGCCAGTCAACACAACAGCGGAAGCGAGGCGGGGCGACTCAGGGTAGCGCCCTACTGTAGTAGGTTTGTGGGGTTGAGGAGTAAATTGAATGGAGTCAATGTATAAGGATATGCCGGTCATCAGGACCCGAGTCTACCTGAAAGATAAGCCTTCAATTTACGTGACGGGCGTGATGTTTCTCGGGGTGGCAGGTTTGGCCGGTTACTTTATGTATGAGGATACATCCTTTGTTTTTGCGATGGGGTTTATGCTATTCGCGGGTCTATTCCTTTTCAGTATCTGGTATCGCGATTTCAGAGTTCGCAACAATGTTATTGAGATCACCCCGCAATTCCTGAGAATTGACGACTGTGAATTCAAAGAGATTCCGTGGTCGGACATTTCCCGCTTTGAAGTCGTTGATCACTTCAGCACGCGCCTTGGCCGCTTTGTGCATCTTGTTATCTATGCGAAAAACAATGATAAGTACATTAGTGCGAAACGGGGGCGCTTCTTCTGTCGGCAACGGGCTGATGGCGGTATATTTGCCACAGACCTCTACAACTACGCCGAGGATCACAAGAAGATTCGTAAGGATTTGTCTGATGCATTAGAAAATAGCCGGTTCATATCCTGGCCGGAATGATCTTCATGAGTTTACAAAGAGCACCATGAAATACTGAGGCGAACATGATGAACCCCCTGATTCTTTGAAACATCATCTCGCGGATCAAACTCGAAGAGATTGATGACGCAATGAAGTGCAGACTGTCGGAGATAGAGTGGAACCGGACCACAGCCCGAGGGTAGCCACCACGATAATTTCGAGAGATAATAGTCGCGTGCTAGTGAGCGCGGCCAGCATGGCCGCAGATTTCCGCTCTCAGGAACAGTAGAAACACAAGGAAGACAACAGGAGTAAAGGAATGGAATCCCCCTCTAAGCGTCAGCTCACAATAGCTGACCTGCCTTATCGTATTAAAGATTTCCCTCTCATCGAAAAGCTGGAATCCCGCCAGAAAGTTGGTGGTTTTTTTAATGTTGTTGGCATTGTCATTGCGATCATCGGTGGACTGATCATGATCGGCGGGCCGAGCTCTATCCGTGTCGGTTTGGGTGGACCCTCATTCGGTGAAATTCTACTGCTTAATCCGGGTCTGGTGGTTTCAATGGGGGTGCTTCTGATGTTTATCGGCAGCCAGATTGTGCCTCCGGTGATTCAGGAAATCGACACTTTTATCGCGGACAACTTCACCCTGGTTGATGATGAAGGCAACCCTTCGCTAGAGGGCGTGATTCATGGCCAGATCGAGGATGAAGGCCATTTGAAGTTGGTTTTCGTGCCCACTTCTGACAAACCACTGGTAGAGCAGGGTGTGTGATGGCGGGGCCGGATGTTGCTGGGCTTCGCAAAGCTCTGGATGAGAATGACAAGAAGCACTTGTTGGGCGTTTGGGCCGAGCAGCCCTTTTTTGCGTTGTTTTGCCCGGACCAAGACGGTGTTGAGCGGCCAATTTCGGTACTCTTTGGCGATGAAGTTGCCCTTCTTATAAGCCTGACCGAGGACCAGGCGACGAACCTGATTTCGTCGGTTGATTCAGGGGATTTCGGCAAGCCCACCGTGAAAGCAGTTCCACTTTGGGAGCTGGCCCGCCTGGCCTATTCGGATGGTGGCACACTGGCCCTCGTCAGTGAAAGCATACTGTTTCAGCGGTCAACACTATTGCTGCTTGGTTATACCGTTCTGCTAGAAAGCGGGAAGGGCGAACCGACTTATTGCCGCATTAAAACCATCTCTCTGGAAGGCGAGGCGGGTGTGGATATGGCGCCTGGCTGCGTCCAGCAATGGTCTTTCACATCCGGCACCAAAGCGGACAAAGCTCCCAGACTGATATTCGACGATTCTCTGGATTGGCATCAGAATCCATACCTGCCAAGGCTGCCGGGAGAGGCCGAACCCGCGTCGACCCTGTCTGCGCAGGAACGTGCTGTTTTTGATAGTAGGGCAAGACCAAGCTTCACGAACGTCTCTCCGCCAAAGAAAACCGCTAATGTTGGCGATGGCAGGGAGCCCGCAACCAATCAGGCGCTGCCAGACGAATACCTCAGCGGCCCAACGCAGATTTATTCGCTGGTGGAAGAGTACCTGTTCCCGGTTGCCAAGCGGCTCAAGCTTGAGGTTCGGCCAATCGGTACGGATCTGACCCAGTTTGATATTCAGTACCTTGATGAGGCCTACACGATTAACGGCATCAGAATTACGCCCGTCAGCCTCTATAAGGAATCCATCCGTATCGATCAGTTGGGTGATCTGCCCTGCCAGCTTCCTTCTGCACCAGGCCTCCATCCGGTTCCCGGAGCATTGAAAGGCCAGTTCAATCGCTATCTTGCCTGGGGAATGTTTGCTGAATCCCTACGATTTGACGGCAGCTTCAATTTTCTTGGCGGTCAGCTAAGAAACCTTCTCTGTGCCACACCGGACAATGGAGACACTCCGTTTTTCTGTAATCCCGAAGATCGTCGTTTCCCCTATCTGGCTCGCTTCAATTGCGCCGGAAAGGCGGTTCCTGTCATGGTTCTCGGCGCTCAGGGCGATCATTATGTCTGCAACCCTCTCGAATGCGCGGAGATTCCAGAAGAGCAGGTTCCGGTCGACATGCCCCGGCGTGAGGATCTGATTGTTAATGGCTTTATGAGGTTGTGGGAGCTTTCCGGTTCTGTTCTGTTGCCAACTGATTATCTGGACTGCCCGGAGCGTTTGTACAAAGGTGTGCATCTTTCGGCCCGATACATGTTGTCTGATGCCAGGACTGAAATTGCCATGCTGAGCCACGCCCTGAAGGGCGGGAGAGCGGCCTGAGTCAGGCATTCAAGCGATAGTCACGGCGCTCGAGCAGCCAGCTAACGGTCTGGGAGATTGCCCAGGCCGCCAGCAGGTATAGTTGGCAGGCAAAGAATAAGCCCCCGGTGCTGCTGACAAAGTGAATAATCGCCAGCGGGATGTTGATGAACACAAACAGCGCCATCAGAGAGCCGTCTTTGGCTTTTGTCGTGAAGTGTTCTTTGAGGCTGAGGGGCTGCCATTCGGGAATGTCGTTCGCCTCTTCCGGCTCCAGTTCCGAAATGGTTCTGGTGTCAGCTTCCAGGTGCCAGCCGGAATCCAGTGGCTCTTTCAGTTCCAGTGCATCGCCTTCGGCCCGTTGACGCAGTTCCAGTGCCAGCGATGTAGTCTGGCCGGAGTTCAGGTGGGTAATGGTGCGTTGAGCAAGGTCGACGTTGTACATGTGTCGCCCCGTGCCGGCAATCAGGGTGATAAGGGTCAGCATCAGCCAGGCTGCGGACCAAATGGCCAGAATCAGCAGCAGGTTGTTTTCTCCCCAGGCGGTAAAGGTGAAAGGCACCACGAATCCGTAACAAAGCACGGCAAACACGGGAAACCAGATAACCAGAAGGCTGGTGATGGCGCTGCTGTTTCCGGTCAGCAGGAACTGTGCGGTGTTATTCTGGCCATCCGGTACACGTTTCAGTGTGTTCAATGGGGTAGCCGCCTGGAGTGACGTTTCGGCAATGTCAGTTGTCATGATTTACAGATTCCTTTCAACAGGCAAAAACACCAGATTGTAATGCTGCCCGGAGCTGAGAAGTTGCGTGTCCTTGTGCGTCTCGTCCGGCGCGGTGTCTGAAAGCGCGATGGCATACTGCGAATTTTTCGTGGCCAGGGTGTGGAGCAAAAACATTGGCGCACCGGGTGGTTTGTAGGGATCCCATGAGCGCGTTGCGGTAACCGGCCGGATCAGGCCCTGGGCAAAGGGGGGCAGGGCGTCTTTTTCGGAGATTTTCTCCAGCAGGTCGCTGGTGCCGGCAAGGGAACCTGATTGCAGCAACAGTTTGCCTTCACGGCGAAGCCCAACCACTGCGTCCGGCCAGGTCAGCTGGCGCCATTGCTCAAGTCCGGCGAGGGAGATGTGCTCCTCCGCCGGCAGGTTCTCCCAGAAAGCCTTTAATTCGTCGATGCCAGACTCAGGCAGAAAAGTGAAGGCACGCTCATAAGGGCCGAGGGGATCGCCGTCATGCCAGATCGTTTTATATTCCACCTTTCGGGCAGAGTAACGGTTTAGGGAAGAGTCGACGTCCACGCCACGAATGGAGACGATCTGTCCGGTGTTCCAGCTGCCTTCGGTGTTTTCCCATGAAGTTACGGTCTGAACGCCAACCACCTGGAAGCTAATGAGCTGGGGCGATACGCAGCGAACCAGAAACCGGGGAGAGGGGTTTGCCTGGGCCGGTACCGGGCGGCTGCATTGCTCTGATTTTATTCCAACGTCCTCGTGGGTGAGCGGTTCGTCTTCGTTGGGCATAAGCCAGCGCAAGGATTCAGGTGCTTCCGTAAGCGTCTGGTGCAGGTCTTCGGCAAGTTGCTCCGTTGAGGTTTCCGCCTGTGCAGGTGCTGTGACAAAGCAGCCAATAACCAGTATCAGGCGAAGGTAAGTGCGTGTATGCATGGGTGGTCAGCTCCTTGCGGCCTGCATGGTTTGCTTGGCAGTCGCCCCAAAGCCACCCCGCCGGGTTGTGCCGGTGTAGGTTTTGCCGGTATTGGCCGCCAGCTGTGTACGTGCCCGGGTAACGGGGCCGCGAAGGTTCTTGTTGCCAAGATACTGCCCGTTGGCTGCTACATAGTGCCAATAAAAGGGAACGTGACTGTGATGTGAGGCGTTATCGTTGTCGCCGGTGTTGTTCAGGGTGTGGTCGGAAATGCCATACACGGGTTGCAGCTGGCTTCCATCCAGTGATTCCGGCGCAGGTTGTTCGCCCTCATAGGTGCCATCAATCACAGACTGGTCAACCAGGAACGATGTATAGGGTGGCCGGTAGTAACCGTCCCCAGTGCTCTCGCAGGTGGACAGGCTCTCCGTGCTGCACCAGCCACTCGCACAGGATTCTTCACCGGTGACATGGGCAAAATCTGCTTCACACTGATGTCGGGAGGTGTACCTGGGGGCCATTTCCGGGTGCCGGGATGCTGCTTCCGCGTCGAGGCTTTCACAGTAACCAGGGGCAGAGGAGAGTGCTGACTGGCAGGCTTGCAGGTTCTGAAAAACACGCACGTCGGTGTGCAGTGGATCAAGGCCGAGCACGGCGAATGGCGTGGCGCCCATGAGTACCAGAGTGGCAGCCTGGGAGCGTTTCTGACGACGGGTGCGGGGTTGCAGGGCGGCGCTCATCTCTTCCTGAGTGGCCATGGAGTATCCTTCTCCTGAGTGCGATTTTTGGCAGAAATTTATAGCAAGTGACAGGAAAGGTCAATCCGGGCGATAGCGCGCCGCTTCCCTGATGGCGTGATTCTGGTTAGACTCCCGCGCTTTTGGTTTGTATCGGATTGACACGCTCAGGGAGAAGGAAGCTCCATGAAACGCATTCAGATTGCCCCCCGCCCGGACTGGTGTTCCCAGGCAGAATCTTCCGGATTTCATTTCCACACCCTGGAAGGGGAGCCCTACTGGGACGAAACCGCCTGCTATCAGTTCACCCTCCGGGAGATTGAGGAAGACATCGAAGCGCCGACAGAGGCTCTTCATGCCATGTGCCTTGACCTGGTGGCAGAGGTTGTCTCCAGTGAACGCCTGATGAGGCGACTGGCGATCCCTGAGAAAGCCTGGGATTTGATTGCCGACAGCTGGAAGTTTTCAGAGCCTTCGCTCTATGGCCGCATGGACTTTTCTTACGATGGCCAGGGTCCGGCAAAATTCTACGAATACAACGCCGACACACCAACCTCACTGTACGAAACCGGCTTCTTTCAATGGCTTTGGCTGGAGCAGCAAATCGGACGGGGGCAGCTAGCCGCAGGGGCGGATCAGTTCAACCGCCTGCAGGAAGCCCTGATCGAGCGACTGGAAATGATTGGCCGCGCCGGGCAGCCGTTCCACCTGGCCTGTTGCCGGGACCACCCCGAGGACGCGGGCACCATCGAGTATCTCGCGGACTGCGCGGAGCAGGCCGGGCTCAAGCCTTCCACCCTGTTCGTTGATGAAATCGGCCTTGGCGCCGGCGAACGCTTTATTGGTCTTGATGATGCCCCTATTGATCAGCTGTTCAAGCTCTACCCCTGGGAATGGATGTGGCAGGAGGACTTTTCTTACCATGTTGCCACCGGCGGCGCCCAGTTCGTGGAGCCTCCCTGGAAGCTGATCCTCTCCAACAAGGGCATCCTGCCGCTGTTATGGGAACGACACAAAGGCCACCCGAATCTTCTGCCCGCATGGTTTGAGGGAGACAAAGTCTGTGATCCTGCACCGGAACGCTGGGTGCGCAAGCCTCTGTTCTCGAGAGAAGGCGCGAACATTTCGATTGAATCGGGAGCCGGCGTGGAAGCTCAGGTGGAGGGACCGTATGGGAGTGGGCCAACGATTCTCCAGAGCTGGTGCCCGCCTCCCCGATTTTCCGGGCATTACTGTCTGATCGGCAGCTGGGTGGTTGGCAGAGAAGCCGTTGGCATGGGAATCCGCGAAGACAACACGGCGATCACGCGGGATACCTCGCGGTTCGTGCCTCATTTCATTCTGGACTGAACGGTTTCCCATTCCGATAAATAGGTTTTGGCTCTGGCCTTGCCTCGGGAGTTGCCTGTCCTCGGGCCTACAAAAACGGCTTCAGCACGGTTAAACTTTCAGCTCTGGGAACAATCAACAATTTTCTTCAAGGATGGAAGATATGCTACCCAAAGAGCAGCAGCTCTGGCTCATGGCTTTGAGCAGCCCAATGGTTGCCCTCAATATCAAGGACGCCGCCTATAGTATTCCCTCCTTCTGGTCCGGTGATACCACAGATAAACAAAATAACTTGCTGAAGTCGTCCTGGGGCATTGAGAACCGGGAAGGGCTTTTGTCTACAGTAACCCGCATGATGGATCATGGCCATGCAGCGTCTATTGGTGGGCGTTACTGGGCTTGGCACCAATCCCTTCCGAGTGAGCGTGAGAGTGCGCGTGCGAACATGTCTGATATCGCCCGTTTGCAGGACGCCTTCCTGAATAAAACGGCAATGCTCACCGGTCGAGGAGGGATTCGGGCCTGGGATCTGGGGCGTATGGGATTCCTGCTACGCAACGGCTTGTACTTGGGCTACATCAGCGAGGGGGAGTTTGTATACCTGCAGTTGCAACTGGGCTTTCGTGCCTTGTACTGGCACCGTTCGTGGGAGCAGTATCTGCAGGCTTTCTTTTGTGGGCGCCTGCTGTGGATGACTCTGGGTATGGAGGACCCCGCCGAGGTGCAGGAGTTCCTGTTTGGAACCGCGCCGGGCTGGTTGCACCGCGTCTTCAACGAAGTCATGAACTCTTCCGACAACCCTGCAAACTACTTGCCCTGGAAGATCAGGCTCGACCATCTTGATCGGCCTGGCTCACTGGGTGAGGAGGGGGTATGAACGATCAGGTGTGGGGTGTTCTGGGAATCGAGGCGACGAATGATGAGCGGGCGATCAGGAAGGCCTACCTGGCACGTTTGCCTGAGGTTCATCCAGAGGAAGACCCCCAAGGCTTTAAGGCACTTCGGGAAGCCTATGAAACGGCTCTGGACAAGGCACAGCAAGGCTGTGCCCAAGACCATAGCGAGGTGTCCCCTGAGGTCAACACGCCTGAAGAAGATCCAGCGCTCAGCGAAGCCAGGGGCTGGATGGATAATCTGGTACAAATAGAAAGGGACCCAGCTCTGCGGTTTTTGGAGGAGCCTTATGAACAGCTTATCCAACAACTGGGAACCCTGTCCCTCTCTGCGCTGTACACCCTCACTCAGCCAACGTTGAACTGGGCCATGGATCATCGATACCTTCCCAACCGGGTGCTCAGGCATCTGCGGGATCGGTTGGAGTGGTCTGCTTTGTTGCCTCAATATCCAGCCGACCAGGCGCTTTACCTGGAGGATTTCCTGGTGGGGCTGGATGCTGAAGATGTCTTCGATCTTTCCACGCTAAAGCGTTGGCCGACTCCGCTGCAGGAGGCCACCTTGCGTTTCCTCACAATGCTGGCAGGCGAGTATGGCCGGGGTAATCTGGCGGCGGTTGAGATGCTGCTTAATGAACCTGGAGTGTTCCTGCTTCCGGAATGTCCCCGTGCCGCGATGCTGGTGCTGCGGTGTTACACCGCTGTAGAGCAACCAGTATCGGAAGAGTGGTTGCATTATGCCCAACGACTGCTGAAACATTTGTTCGACCAGCAGCCAGAGGACAGGTGCTGGCTGTTGGCGCAGCTCCACTCACATCGGGGAGATTATCTGAACGCCATGTCAGCGCTGCGCCCCTTGGTCACAGTCGACGCATCCCCGGAAATCAAGAGCTTTATTGTTGAGCTGCATCAGCGCTTCCGTCCGGAATGGGTGCCGCTTTGGGTGATGCTGCTGAAGCCTGGGCTGCAACAACCCCTTGATGCTGCAGAATGCATGGTAATGACCACGTCTCGACGGGCTTTGGCCAGGAGTGAGGGCCTTCTGCACGACAGTATCACGCGCCTGATAGACAGCGTTCTGGAATGTTCAAGCCCCTACGAATGTCCTGATCCGTTTTTCTTCGAGAGCCACGAGCCAAATTCTCTTGCTTCGCTATACGAATGGCTGAAGCAGCTTCTTGCCGGCCCACGGGTGTTTCATTGTCAGGAGGTTAATCCGGAGCACCTGAAGGCGGCCATGCCCGGACTTGAGCTTCCAATGCAACTGGCCGTTGAAATTCTGCTTGAGCATCAGTGCCTTCAGGAGCAGAGCTGGGCTGAGTTGGACAGGGTGGTTGATCAGGCAGGGAAAGGTTCCTTGCCGGCTGTCTCGCGCTCGATGTTATGGCGGGTTATCAGTTATTGCCCGGATGCTCCGCTGGAGACCTTGCAGCGCTTGGTCGAAGGAGCTGGTATTGAGGTTGGGGAACCAGAATTGGTCCGAATCCCCGCAGATATCATTGAGTGGGTGAAGGACCGTATCGGTCTTGGCAGTCAGCACTGGTTTGAAAAAGCGTCCTTTCCAGACAGTGCGGAGCGAGTCGATGACTGTATCCGGCTGGGCCTGTTGCTGGATTGCAAACCGGATCGGCTGCTCGACCCGGGCGCTCGTGGACTTCTCGAGAGAATCCTGGCTCATCCCGAGGACACGCCCTTCAAACTGCTGGCTGACCTGGTATTGAACATTGGTAATGGGGGCGGAGAGAGCTTCTTGCTCAATACCTTCTGCCAACGCCATGTAAACACTCTGGATAACTCCGGCCTGGGTAGGTCATTTGCACGACTGCTGAGAACACCCGGTATCATCCGGTATGTGATGCAACACTGGCCTGGGGATCATCGGTTGCCGGATGCTTCGTGGGTCCCGTTTTTGGCGGCGTTGTTGGGCGATAGTTCCGAAAATTCGATCGATAACCTGTTGTTCCTGTTCCTGGTAACGTTTGATGACGCCATGGCCGAATCGATGCCAGAACCGTTGACCGGGCGGCCCATGCCGCGCATGGAACGGATAAAAATGCCCTCGGGGGTCCGGTTGGCCGAAGCATTGACCATGCGCCCGGAAGCATTGAAGCCCATCAATGAGTGGAGCGCGGATTATCCGGAATACGTGGCAGCTTCCGTGGAGTTGTTGGCGCTCTTAAACCGGCGTTCGCCACAGGAATGGCCTGAGTTTTTGAGTATGAGCCGCCTTTACCGTGTCTATAAAGGTGAGGGACGAGAAAAGCAGATGGTTGACCGTCTCTTATCTGGTTTGCTTCTACGCAGTGTGGAAAAGCGGTTGGAGCACCTGCGAGAAGCAATAAAGCCAGAGCGGCACACCGCGTTTATTCCCTTCTGGTTTGGGGGGCTTCTGAGTCGTCGAGATTTCGCACTTCATCTGATGATTTTCCTGGGGGTTGTTTTCACTTGGTGGGCCAACCTGTCGTCGTTGTCCTTTGAAGTGTCACTTTTTACTATGGGGGCGTTGACCTTGGGGGTTATCAGCAGCCTTGCGCGCCGGATGAGGGACGCAGGTTTTGGATCCCCCCGCATCGTTCTTGGGATCGCTTTATCAATTGTGTTTCCTTTTGTTGGCCTCTTTGTTTTGGGGATCATGCTGATAAAGCCATCTGCCGCACAGCTCGATGATCACCCTTTTAATCAAGACACTTCTCTCACGGAAATGCTGGGCCAATATAGGGCCAGCCTCGATGCATAGAAAACAAGGACTGTTTCATGAAAGCTATACCAGTCGGCATAGATCTGGGGACCACCAATAGTCTGATCGCGGTCTGGCAGGATGGAAAAGCCCACCTTATACCCAACAGCCTGGGGCAGGTGCTGACTCCCTCTGCCGTGAGTGTGGATGAGGACGAAAGCTTGTTGGTGGGCGCTGCGGCGGCCGCCCGGCGCGTATCCCACCCGGAGCGAACTGCGGTTGCGTTCAAGCGTTTCATGGGGGCTGACCACCGCTTTGACCTTGCCGATGGGCACAGTTATACGCCAACGGAGTTCTCTTCATTTGTTTTAAGCAGTCTGAAACAGGACGCGGAAAGCTACCTCGGGCAGGAAATCAAAGATGTCGTCATCTCGGTACCGGCGTATTTCAATGACGAGCAGCGTAAACACACCGCTTTCGCGGCCGAGCTGGCTGGCCTTAATGCCGTGCGGTTGATCAACGAGCCAACCGCAGCGGCCATGGCCTATGGTTTGCACGAGGACGCAGACCGGCTGTCCCTGGTGTTTGATCTTGGCGGGGGCACGTTTGACGTTACCCTGCTGGAATATATCGGCCCCGTCATCGAAGTCCGTTCTTCAACGGGCGACAATTTTTTGGGTGGAGAGGATTTCACCGGGGCTATTGTGGACGCTTGCCTTGAAGACTGGGGGCTGGTGCGGGACTCGATAGATTCACCCTCTTTGGCAGTTCTGGTCGCTAAGGCAGAACAGATGAAATGTTTGTCGACGCATCAGCGCGATCAACTTGTCTGGAGCTGGAACGGCAAAACCTGGCAGTGGCCAGCTGCAGACGGCGTCGCCAAAGTATGGAAGCCGCTGCTGGACCGTTTGCGCCAACCTTTGGAGCGCGCGCTCCGGGATTCGAAAATCGACCCCCGCTCGCTCGACAGTATCGTGATGGTAGGCGGTGGCACCCGGCTTTGGGAAACCCAGCAACTGGTCAGTCAGTTATTCGGGAAAATGCCCCTGCGTAGCCTGGATCCGGATACTGTCGTGGCCCTTGGCGCAGCAGCCCAGGCAGCCTGCCGCCTCAGGGATGACGCGGTTCAGGAAATCATCATGACAGACGTCTGCCCCTATACGTTGGGTATTGCCATCTCGACCGACGTTAACGGCGAGCGTGTTGACGGCCTTATGTCACCGATTATCGAGCGCAATACCACCATACCTGCGTCCAGGGAACAGATCTATTCCACAAGCAGGGATGGCCAGGAAGCGGTGAGTGTCGTGATCTTTCAGGGTGAGCGGCCTCGGGTCAATGACAATGTGTTTATCGGTGATATCACAGTGCCGGTGCCACCCGCTCCGGCGGGTCGGGAAGGCATCGCGGTGCGCTTCAGCTATAACATTGATGGTTTGCTGGAGGTGGATGTAACCGTACTGTCGACAGGTGAAAAGACCGAACGGCTGATTGACCGCAGCCCCAACGGCCTCACCGAAGAAGAAAAGCGGGCATCCCAGGAACGGTTGAGCCGGGTGAAAATCCACCCCCGTGATGAGATGCCCAACCGCACCCTTCGGGCAAGGCTGGAAAGCGCCTACTCGCAGGCTCTAGGGCAGGAGCGTGAGCAGATTATGGGCTGGCTCAATGAATTCGAGGTGGCGTTATCCCGCCAGGATCCATCGGAGATAGCTCGGTTGAGAGAGACCCTGGATAATGCAATAAGGGAAATGTCGTGAAAGCTGAACCGGACTTCCTTGTAAGGGAGCGCTTTCATTTTCCTTCAAGCTCTGTGTGTTTTTGCAGTATTAGGGTTCCTGTGGCTCGGCGGCTTTATGTATCTTTGGGAAACTACTTTGGTGCGCTGCAGCAGAGCAAGGCGTTGGTATCCGGATTGGTTCAAGCGCCTTCTCGGGATATTTCCAGCTCCCGATTTGATGGGTGCGATGGTCTTTAACAGGCGGACTGGCACGGTGCGTCATTGCTCTTGGTATGTGTCTAATATCTATTGTTTTTCTGAAATCAGTGGGCGTATTAGGCCAAACTATAAAAAGTACGGAGCTGACTATTCAGTTGACCTGTGGCTCCCGGATCAAAACCTGCCCTTTGCGAGCCTGAACAGATTATTTGACCGCAGAGCCGATGCGCTCGAGTACTGGGAGTTTGTGAAAAGCTATATGGAACCCGGTACACCGCTGCCTGATTTGCCTTTTCTCGAGCAGTTCCAGAGAAAGGGTGCTGCGAATCGCCACAATGTCTCTTGAGTCAATACTGAATCAAAAAGACGATCTCAAGAGCGTCCGGATACGCCCCGCAAATAATCGCTGTGGTAACTTGCCACTTTGACGACAGAGGGGGAGACGCAATTGAGGCGCAGCGTCCAACAAAGCTCTGTTTGTTCACTTATCCCTCCCTGGACAAACTGATTGGGTATTTTGGGCACGGTTCAACGCCGCAAAACCGCCTCCGGCTGATTCAGCATCGCTATCAGCGGATTCTTCCGGTGCACATAGTCTTTGAGTAAATATCCCAATAACAGGCCCAGCGCGAATCCGCCAAGGTGTGCCGCCCAGGCAACACCGCCCTGGCCGGTAAACATGCCGAACAGGTTGATCAGGCTCCAGATCAGGAAGTACCAGTGGGGCGCCAGTTTCTTCTGGTACACCACGATCATGAACGTGAGGCTGGCATGGCGGAACCACATCAGGTAGAGGCCGAACAGTGCAGCGATGGAGCCGCTGGCGCCGACCAGCAGTAAAGGCCCCTGAGCGCTATCGAAAAACAGCAGTTCAGCCAGGGCGGCCATAACGCCGGCAAACAGGTACAGGGCGAGGAAGGCGCCATGGCCCAGGGCGTCCTCCAGGTTGTCACCGATGATCCAGAGGAAATACATATTGCCAGCCAAATGCATCAAGCCGCCATGGACAAACTGATAGGTGATCAGCTGCATCACGAAGTGGGTCGGTTCCTGGGTGTTCGAGTTCAGGCCGAGGTTTGTGAAAATCCACTCGTTGGCCGCTGGCGTGAGTATGCCGGCGAGATAAACCAGGCCGCAGATAACCAGCAAAGCGCGGGTCACCCAGGGAGTTCGGTGAGGCCGGATGTTGTATTCCACGGGCATTGCCGTGAAGAACTGGAACAGCCAGGATTTCCAGTTGACGCCTTTGTTCAGGTTGCCCAGCGCCTGCTTCAACCTCGGAGAGTGCATCACTTGATCCACTTCCGGTTTATCAAGCCATACGCCGTCGCAGCGTGGGCAGCAGTCGATTTCGGTGGTGTAGTTTTCCAGTAGCTGGTAGTGAATCATCGGAACGTTGCAGCGGCGGCACAAGCGGTCGCTGTTGCGCAGGGCGGGGCCCAGGTGCTGTTCGTGATCGTATTCGTCAATGTCCGTGTGCTTATTGGCAATGGCCCGGTTGAGGGCGCCATCCTCAAACCACAGGCCGTGACAGTGCCGGCAATCGAGTATTGAAGGGTTGCTGGTTGCCACCAAACCATCGGTGGTGCAGGCGGGGCAGCGCTTATAATGTGTTCTGGGCATGACGTCCCTTTCCTGTGCTAATGCTTATCCCTGGTACATTGCCCTGGTCGGCCAGAGCCCGGATTATTTGTCCGGTTCGGTCAGGTAGGAGCGGGCAAACGCCTGCAGCTCCTCCGCCACCCGCTGTCGGATGGCCGCCCGATCCTCGGGCGCGAGATTATATTTCCGGGCCAGTACGTCAAAATCCTCATCCCGGAGGGTGACCGTCAGCCGTGGCCGGGCCCGGTTCTTTCGGTAGGGCAGCTGCAGGACTTTGCGCACCATGTCAGCGGTGTTCATGTCCTGCAGCGCCGCAGAAACGCGGAAGGCCCGCTGAATATCGTTGGAGAGATCGAAGGCCATTTGCATGGCCTGAACCGCACGTTCCTCTTTTGACCAGTCCCGTGTCTTTGGCATTGGCTTAGCCTGGGTATTGCGCCCCCTGCTCATGGGGGCGCTGAATTTACTGCGCCGGATTACCTTTCAGGCGGGCAAGAACGTCGTTGACGGCGTCTTTCTCGCTGTCGATTCCGGCAGCTTTGAGCTTTTCATCCAGATCGGCGCCGGTGAGCTCTTTTTCGAGGCTGGCGCTGGCATTCTGGCGGTCTTCCTCCCGGGCCTGGCGATCACGGATGCGTTCCAGGGTTTCCTTGGCGGAGCTGAAGGAGGACTGGTTGCTGTTGATGTTGGTATCAATCTGGGCAGTGGTGCGCAACACCCGTTCATTGGTTTTGACCACCTGAAGTTCGCGGCGGTAGTCAGCCAGCTGTTTTTCTGCCCCTTTCACCCGCTCTTTCAGGCCGGTGATACGCTGTTGCAGCCGTTCGCGAGTCTGGGTCAGTTCCGCTGCGCGACGCTCATGGCCGACGATTCGTTCAGCCACTTCCCGGGCCAGCTCTTCCTGGCCGGCGGCCAGGGCTTTGCGGGTGTCTTGCTCGCGCTTGCTGGCGCTGTCCTGTTCGGAGCGGATCTGCCGGGCCAGGGAGGCGGACTCCGCCATCAGGCTCGCCAGCTCCTGCTTGGCCTGCTTCAGTTCCTGTTCGGCGTCCCGCAGTTCCTGTTCCAGAATACGGTTGCCCTGGCCATCTACAACGGCTTCGCCCAGTTCGTTAACACCACCGCGCATGGCGGTCAGAATTTTTTTCAGTACCGTTCTCATGTCTCACCCCTTGCTCAAGCCAGATAGTCTTCAAATGTCTGTAACAGGTCGATGGCATTCTCGGCGAGCGTGACCAGTTCCTGCATGATTTCCGCTGTGCCTGAAGTCGGGCTCAGGGCGCCGTACACCACGTAATGGTCGCCGGTTTTGCCCAGGGCGCTCAGGGGCATGGGCACGCTGATCCTCAGCATGTTTTCATGCAGGTCATTCATCTGCTCGGGGTTCAGTTCCTGTTTGTCAAAAAGATACGCGAGGCACAGAATCTGGGTGTCGGTTACGGTAACGTATACGGGCGTTTCTTCGGCACCGGAAACCGTGACCTGAAGCACCGGTTCGTCACCGGCAACGGGCAAAACATCGAAGGTGCGGCCGGCATGGGTAGCATCACCCAGGGCCAGGGTGAGAGATTGGGTATCCACGAATTGCTCCTTCCTGTGGCATTGAATCGGTTCGGCCGATCCGGACGAACCTTGTCCTGTGGCTTGACATTTTATGTCAATGAATCGAGTCTAAACCGCTCGATTAAATGTTTGCAAGAAATAGTTTGTTTGCGTTATAAACAACTTTCTTTTGACAAGAACTGTCAAATTTTGGATTTACCGGAACGGATATCTGGTCGCGTATGGAAACATTCTTCGCAGTTGCGTTCTCCTTCCCCACGGCGGTTTTTTCCGTTCTTCTCTGCGTTGCCATTATCTATTGGCTGATTTCACTGTCCGGTATGGGCGATGTGGATGCCGAGGGCGATATCGATGCGTCGGGTGATTTCAGCGGCCTCATGGTGACCCTGGGGCTGCAGGGAGTTCCCCTGCCGCTGGTGCTCACACTGCTGTTCCTGATCAGTTGGCTGACCAGTTATTTTATTGACCTGGCGTTTGGCGCGCTGGTGCCCGCAGGCCTGCTGCATTGGCTCTATGCGCTGGCCATCACCGCTGTCGCCCTGGTGGCTGGAGTGCTGGGCACCTCCCTTCTGGTGCGTCCGCTTCGACCGCTGTTTCGCCGCGCCTACCGGCAGCCACTGCAGAAGCGAATTATCGGTACACCCTGTGTAGTGATCTCATCCACGGTCACTGAAACGTCTGGCCGTGCGGACGCCATCCTTGATGGTGCTCACCTGGTGCTGCAGGTACGCAGCCACACGCCGCTATCCCATAGGGAACGGGCGGTTCTGATCGAACATATTCCGGATAACAACGCATGGTGGGTGGTGCCGGAATCCGAATTTCTGTCCACCGAATCCGCCGGATAACCCCGCGCTTACTTCCTATCAATCAATGCAGGAGAACGACTAAATGGATTTATCTTGGATTATGCCGGCCATAACCGCCGTCGGTGTATTGGTTCTGCTCATACTGGGTATTCTTACCCTGTTCAAGGCGTTCTACCGGAAGGTGGACCAGGGGCAGGCGTTGATCGTCAACGATCTGTCGCCCACGCCAAAGGTGTACTTCACCGGCGCCATGGTACTGCCGGTTATTCATCGATCCGAAACCATGAAGATTTCGGTGATCACCCTGGAGCTGAACCGTACCGGCAAGGAAGGGCTGATCTGTAAGGACAACCTGCGTGCGGACATCACCGTTGCCTTCTACCTGCGGGTGAATGAGACGGCGGAAGATGTGCTTCGGGTGGCCAAGTCGGTGGGCGTTGGCCGGGCTTCAGACCGGGAAGCGGTCAACCAGTTGTTCAATGCCAAGTTCAGCGAAGCGCTCAAGACGGTTGGTAAAAAGCTGGAGTTCATGCAGCTCTTCGAAGAGCGCCAGCGATTCCGGGATTCCATTGTCGAAACCATTGGTGAGGATCTCAACGGCTACGTGCTTGAAGACGTTGCCATTGATTACCTGGAGCAGACCCCGAAAACCTCGCTGGACCCGAACAACATTCTGGACTCCGAGGGCATCAAGCGGATTACTGAAATCACCGCGACGCATAACGTGGAGACCAACCGCCTGGAGCGTGACCAGGAGCTGGAAATCCAGCGCAAGAACGTGTCCGCCCGTGAGGCGTCACTGGAGCTTGAGCGCAGCCAGTCCGATGCGGAAGCCCGTCAGCGACGTGAGATTGAAACCCTGCAGGCCCGGGAAACGTCCGAAACCGAGCAGGTACGCGAGCAGGAACGCGCCCGTGCGGAGGCGGCTCGCATCAAGACGGATGAAGAGCTGGCCATCGCGGACGAGAACAAGCAGCGCCAGATTGAAATGGCCATGAAGGCCCGTGAGCGGGCGGTTCAGATTGAGGAAGTGCGGATTCGCCAGGCCCGTGAGCTGGAGGACGTAAACCGCGAACGCGCCGTGGAAATTGAACGCATCGGCATGGAGAAAGCGCTGGAAGAAGAGCGTAAGGAAATTGCCGACATTACCAGCCAGCGTATTGCCGTTGAGCGCAACGTGGCGGAAGAGGAAGAGAACATCAAGGATGTTCGCAACCAGTCTGAAGCGGATCGCCTGAAGGTCAAGAAAGTCGTTGCTGCCGAGGCGGAAGCGGAAGAGCTGAAATTGATGGATGTGAAGGCCGCCGAGGCGGCGTTCGAACGCTCCAAGCTGGAAGCCGAGCAGGTCCGCGTGAAGTCCCAGGCTGACCTGGACGCCGCCGAGAAGAAATCGGTGGCGGATGAGAAACTGGCCCGCGGTCGTCAGGCCATGGCTGCGGCCGATGGTCTTGCGGAGGCGCAGGTCAAGGAAGCCCAGGCGTCTGCTATCCGTGCTGACGGTCTGGCCCATGCCGAGGTCAAGTCTGCCACTGCCAAGGCGGATGAAGAAGCGGGTATGGCCGAGGTCCGCGTACTGGAACAGCGGCTTGAAACCGAAGCCATGGGTGAAGAGAAGCTGGGTGTTGCCAAGGCTGATGCCCGCAAGGCGATGGTGCTGGCTGATGCGGAAGGCGAGCAGCGTATGGGCCACGCCCGGGCCGACGCCCGCGAGGCCATGGCCAAGGCGGAGGCTGCAGGCCTGGTAGAGAAGTTGAAAGCCTACGACGTCATGTCTGAGGAATCACGCCACTTCGAAGAGTTCCGTATGAACCTGGAAGTTCATGAGAAGGAAGTGATGGCTCAGATCGAGGCACAGAAAGCCGGAATGCTGGAAAATGGCCGGGTAATGGCGGCAGCCCTCAAGGATGCCAAGTTCGAGATGATCGGCGGCGACGGCGGCATTTTCGAGAAGTTTGCCCAGGGTCTTGGCTACGGCAAGAGTGTTCAGGGCGTGTTGGACAAGTCTCCCTCCCTTCAGGCGGCCCTGTCGGGGCTCGCCGGGCGGGTGGCTGGTGACAAAACCAACCGGAACTCTGAAACCGCCTAAAGCCTCCGGTATCGCCGGCGCTTGAAGGGGCGCTGGCGATACCTTCTTCCATTCAGGTTTTTCCTCAGTTCAGGATGATTGGGTATGTCGACGGATCGCACCGGCCTCGAGAGCATTGTTCAGGAAGGCTCTGCCTTTGAAACCATTCAGCGACGGCTGAAAGACCAGGGCGGACAGCTCCGGGAGCGGGTTTCGGAGCTGAACCAGGCCCGGGAAGAAATCTTTGGTAGCGCCGGTATGAGCGTGCTGGGCCGCGCCCGGGCAAGAACCGAAAGCAATGCGGTTGCACGGGATGTGGTGCGCCTGGGCGACAAGCTGTTGTTCGGTTTCAATCTGCAGCTGGGGCTTCGTAAAACCCTGGCGATCGAGGATGTATTCAGGTTGTATCACCTGAACGATGGCGACAGCGGTTTCGAAATGACCGAAGCCGCCATTGAAGGTTCCTTCCTGACCAACGACCGCTTTATAACCGACTTCCGGGAACTGCAGCAGTACTACAACACAGCCACCCTGTCACAGCTGGTCATCCTCAACGGCATGCTGTTAATGGCATTCCGCATTGGTGACAAGCTGGACGACCTTCGGATATTCCGATGGGAGCTGAAACCCGACGGTGAAGTGGGCCGGTATATCGACAACCGTGGCGAGCGGGACCTTACCTTTCCGGATCGTTTCAGTTTTCCCTGGAAAACCGTGGGTCGGGACAGCCAGGTTCAGGGGCGTTCACCGCACCTCAACATTGCCGACACCCTGTTTGTGGATAACCTGCGGGGCGACATCACCTTCAAAGTCGAGAACAATACCGCGACGGGCGAGGGTATCTATTCAGACCCGGTAACGTCCGATTCACAGTCCCTGGACGACGCCTCATTCGACTACGCCGATCTCGGTGAAATCCTGCTGGTCAGGATCCTGCCCTTCAACGAGGAGCATTGGCGTTACTACCTGTTCAACCGCAGCCAGCGCAAGATAGAGCGCGTGGATGCCATGGCCGGCTCGGTGGCTTCACTGCCGGACAATCATGGCCTTATCTTCCCCTCCGGCTCGTACCTGACCACCGGTGAACTGAAAACCTTCCAGATTCCGGACGGAGATTTTCGTCTCAAGCGCACTCTGCGGGCGCCTAATGGCGAGGATATGCTCTACGTGTTTTACGAGCAGCTCACCGGGCAGGTCATTCTTTACCGCTATAACCTGATCCGCAAGCAGGTGGATGTGCCCCTCATCGGACACGGCTATGCCCTGTTCGAGAATGGTCATCTGGTGATCTTCAATGCGGATAACGAGCCCACCCTGGTGCACCCGCTGCAGGTATGGGAAACCCCGTTTACGTCAGAAACCTTTCATGCCGAGGCCGGCGTCGCTAACGACTCTGAGCTGGCGCGAATCGGCAACCCGGAACTGGTGCGTGGTATTGCCGAACTCAATACGATCATTGGGCTTGTGGATTCGGGGAGTGCCAGTGAACGCCATTTTACCGGCCTGATCCGCACCATTGATCGTATTATCGACCAGTTTTTCTGGTTGACCGGGCGGCAGGAAGAGCCGCCGTTTGCCGGGCTCCATCAGCAGCTGACCACCATTCGCGGTACGGCCGAACTGGTACTGGACGAGTACGAAAAAGTCCAGAGCATCCGCGCCCAGACCGAAACCGCCATCAAAGAAGTGGCGGATGAGCAGGCGGCCCTGATGAGGGACCTGAAACCCGATAGCTGGAAAGCCCCGGATCAGTTCGTCAGCTTCCTGGCCCGCCTGCGGGAACATCGGGGCCGGGTCCGCACCCTGAACGACCGTCGCTATGCCGACAAGGCCCGGATTGAAACGCTGGAGAGCGAGTTGTCCGAAGCGGAAGAGCGCCTGACCGAGCGCACCTTCCGCTTCCTGGCCTCGCCCGAGGCGCTGGATGGCTATCGTAAAACGTTGAACGAGCTTCAGACCGACCTGGCAGAAGCGGAGAACCGGGACAGCCTGGAGAAAATAGTCAAACGCTACCGGGAGCTGACGTCGGGCCTTGATATGATCCAGGGCATGCTGGCGTCCATGGCCGGTGACGATGCGGCACTGGAAACCGCGATTACCGATAACATTTCCGGTATCTACGCCACCATCAACCAGCAGCGCTCGGAAGCGGAAATCCGCCTGAAAGAGCAGGGCAGCGCAGAGGCCAGGGCCCAGTTCGCCGCTCGCCTGCGGCTATTCGAGCAAAGCCTTGCCAATGGTGTCAGCGCCCTCACGGATGTACGGGAATGTGACGGGCTGATGACCCGAATGCTCGATCAGCTTCAGGAGCTGGAAAGCCAGTTTGGTGAGTACGATGAGTTCCTGGCCGCCATTCTGGAGCAGCGTGAAAACGCCCACGAGAGCATCGAAGCCCGCCGTCAGCAGTTGCAGGATCAGCAGCAGCGCCGGACCACCACCTTGACGGATGCAGCCGAACGCATCCTGAAGAACGTCGGTCGCCGTACCGAGCGTTTTTCCAGCCCGGAGGAGTTACACGCCTTTTTTGCCTCGGACGCCATGGTGGCCCGGTTGCGCAGCATGGCCAAAGAGCTGCGTGAGCTGGGGGCGGCCATGGAGGCGGACGACTGTCTGGGCCAGTTGAAGGCCGCCCAGGATACCGCTCTTCGCAGTGTTCGTGACAGGGCCGATATCTTCGAGGATGGCGGTGCCGTTATCCGCCTGGGCAAGCACAAGTTCAGCGTAAATCAGCAGGAGCTGGACCTGACCCTGATCCCCCGGGATGACCATGTGCTGCTGCACCTGACCGGTACCCAGTATTACGAGAGGCTGGACGAGCCAGAGCTGGACCGCCTGCGGGGCTACTGGAACATGAGCCAGCCGTCGGAATCCGACAAGGTTTACCGGGGTGAATACCTGGCGGCGATGGTGATCGAAGAGTTCCAGAATGCACCCGATCTGCCGGTGAATGTGGCCGATCTGGAAGAACTGACCGGCCATATTCGAGCGTTTGCCTCTCCCCGTTATCGGGAGGGGTACGAAAAGGGCATCCACGATCACGATGCGGCGTTGATTGTCAGTACCCTCTGGCCAGCTATCCAGAGTGCAGGCCTGCTCCGGTTCAGCCCCCGGGCCCGGGCGTTGGCGATGTTGTTCTGGGCCAGGTTGAGTCAGCAGGAGGAGTTGGCGCAGCAAGTTCGGGCCCGTTGCCTGTCGGCCGGTATTCTCAGCCGCCTGATGCAATCGAATGAACTGCTGCAATCCCTGGAGCAGGAGCTTGGTCCCAGGCTTTCCGGATTCGTGGAAGAGCACGGCCTGTTGCTGGCGGACAAGGGCAGCGCCGAGCGCACGTTGATCGATTCCGCTGCCCAGTACCTTGTGCGGCAACTGGCGGAAGAAACCGATGCCTTTGAGATTACCCGCTATGCCAGTGAACTGGCCTCCGGTTTCAGCGAAGCCCTGAAACGGGACAACCAGTTCGCCCAGTACCAGGATGCCCTGAGGGTGGTGGCAGACCAGCCCGCAGCGCGCTGGACCATCACCAGCCACTGGCTGAAGGCCTGGATGAGCAAGGCAGACCAGCAACACCTTCTGCACTACCTGCCGGAAGTGGTGGCGATACTGAACGTGGGTGAGGCCCTGAAAACCAGTGTGCGTAGCGTGGAGCTGGCGTTCCATGTGGAGGGGCTGCTTGGTCAGCATTCCCGGATTGAAGAACGCACTCTCAGCCTGCAGCTGGATGAGTTTGATGAGCGCCTGCGCTATCACCGTCAGGAAATCATTCCCGGCTGGCAGCAATTGCAGGAGGTTCGCCACCAGGTACTGGAGCGTTGGCGCGACCAGCTTCGTCTGGAGGAGTTCCGCCCAAGGCCGCTGTCTTCTTTCGTGCGCAACAAACTGATCAGCGAGAGTTACCTGCCCATCATCGGTGACAACCTGGCCAAGCAGATGGGCACCGCTGGCGAAGACCGCCGAACCGACCAGTCCGGCCTGCTGATGATGATCTCGCCGCCGGGTTACGGTAAGACCACCCTGATGGAATACGTGGCCAACCGCCTGGGCCTGATTTTCATGAAGATCAATTGCCCGAGCCTGGGGCACGATGTCACGTCCCTTGATCCGGAGAAGGCGCCGCATTCCACTGCCGAGGCAGAGCTGATCAAGCTGAACCTGGCGCTGGAAATGGGCAATAACGTGATGCTGTATCTCGACGATATTCAGCACACCCATCCGGAATTCCTGCAGAAATTCATCTCTCTGTGCGACGGCACCCGGCGCATTGAAGGCGTATGGCGTGGCCGCACCCGCACCTACGACATGCGGGGCAAACGCTTCTGCGTGGTGATGGCCGGTAACCCCTACACCGAGAGTGGTGAAGTGTTCAAAGTGCCGGACATGCTGTCCAACCGGGCGGATATCTACAACCTGGGGGATGTGTTGTCAGGCATGGAACACGCCTTTGCTCTGTCGTACATTGAAAACAGCCTGAGCTCCAACCCGGTGCTTGCGCCGCTGGCCACCCGGGGCATGGCGGACTTCTACCGGTTCGCGGATCTGGCCGAAGGCAAAGCCGTGGCGGATTCGGATTTCGAGTACGATTACAGTGCGGCCGAGCGGGATGAAATTGTTTCCCTGCTCAAGAAAATGATCCGGGTGCGGGAGACCGTGCTCCGGGTAAACCAGGCTTATATTGCCTCCAGTGCCCAGGCGGAAGCCTACCGCACCGAGCCGACCTTCAAGCTCCAGGGCAGCTACCGCAACATGAACAAGCTGGCGGAGAAGCTCTCGCCGGTGATGAGTGATGCTGAGCTCGAAGCCCTGATTGACGACCACTACCAGGGCGAAGCCCAGTTGCTGACCCAGGGCGCGGAGGAGAACCTGCTCAAACTGAAGCAGATGCGCGGCACTCAGACTGATGCCGAAGCGGCCCGCTGGCAGTCGATCTGTGAGGAATACCGCCGCCGTCAGGAAGCTGGAGGCGATGAGGAAACGGGGGTGAAGGTGGTGCGGCAGCTTGGCCTCATTGCCGAGCACATGCAGCAGCTGGCACACCAGTTGGTTGCCGGAGCGGATAACCGCAACGAACAGACGCCAGATATCGAAAAGGCCCTGAGCCAACTGTCTCGATCCCTGGAAACCGGTCTGACCGAAGGCTTGCAGTCAGTCCAGCTTAACCCCGCCGTTACCGTTAACCTGGACAGCCCACCGCAGCTAGGCGATGCCCTGATGGCCTTTGCGCGGATCTTTGAGCAATCTGTCGTACCCCTGGTGAAAACCATGGATGGCAAGCTGAACCTGGACCTGAAAACCCAGAATGAAATGAGCCGGGTGTTACGAGTGGTTCGAGAGTTGCAAGAGCAGTTATTGCCTGACAATGGTTAAAAAAGGAGTTCAATATGCTGTTAAGAACATTACTGACATTATTGATCCTCTCACCCGCTGTCAGCGTGGCCGAGGTCTACCGCTGGGTAGACGAAGACGGCCGCACCCATTTTGGTGACCGGCCGCCGACGCAGGCAGCCAGCCAGGAGGTCAAAGTGGAATCCGCGCCAGCCAGGGTGGACAATTCCGCCCGTGACCGTCAGCAGAAGGTGAATGCCTTCCTGGAACAGAAACAGCAGGAGCGCGACCAGCAGCGTGCGGCGGACGCCAAGGCAGAAAAGCAGGCAGCGAAACGGGCGGAACAATGCTCCAAGCTTCGCGCACGCCTCAAGTACATGGACAGCGTTTCTACCTTCTATAACCTGAATGAGCAGGGTGAGCGGGTGTTCGTCAGTGAATCCGAAAATACCCGGATTCGGGAACGTTTCCGGAAGAAGGTAGAGGAAACCTGCGGTCATTGATCGCACGGAAATGAGTTTTTACGGGAGGCAGGAAGCCCCCCGTCCTGTCTGATGCAAGGGATTTGCTATGTTTTCACGTCTGTTCACGACGGCTTGTCGTGGTGTTCTGGTTTTTCAGATTCTGTTTGTCGGGGTTTCCGGGGCGTCAGAGCCGGGTGTGCCACTGGCGGATGTGTATCGGCAGGGGATACCTCTCGAGGGTTACTGGGTCAGCGAGAAATACGACGGTGTCAGGGCCTACTGGGATGGCTCCCGGCTGCTGTCCCGGCAGGGCAATGTGTTCCATGCACCCGACTGGTTCACCCGGGATCTGCCTGATCGGCCGCTGGATGGCGAGCTCTGGATGGGGCGTGAACGGTTCGCGGCGTTGTCGGGAGCCGTTCGGCGGCTGGAACCCCGTGACAGCGATTGGCGGGAGATTCGTTTCATGGTTTTTGATATGCCGTGGGGTGAGCGGCCATTCAACGAGCGTTTGCGGGCACTGAGGGCTGAGGTCAGCGATGCCGGGGTTGATCACCTGGTTCTGGTCGAACAGCGTGCGGCAACGGACCATGAACAGTTGATGCATCAGCTGGACGAAGTGATTGCCCGCGGTGGCGAGGGATTGATGCTCAAGCATGGCGACAGTCTGTACCGTGCCGGGCGATCCCGGGATCTCCTGAAAGTGAAGCGTTTTCAGGATGCCGAAGCGGTGGTCCTCGGGCATTTGCCGGGAAAGGGGCGATTGACGGGGAAAATGGGGGCGCTGTTGGTGGAGCTCGACAGCGGCCGGAAGCTTCGCATTGGTACTGGTTTCACGGATGAGGAGCGTGACGATCCACCTCCCGAAGGTGCCGTCATCACATTCCGGTACAGTGGCCATACGAGTACCGGTCTGCCAAGGTTCGCCAGCTATGTGCGAATTCGTGATGATGAGCCCGCCGTCCCGGTAATCGATTCTGATTAAGTATTGTCACACAAAGCGCGGGAGCCTGTGCTACGTTTAAAGGGGTCTCGTCTGAGTTTTCTGGTTCAGCGGGATCAATGTGAAGTCGTCATCGGAATGCCAACACGCAGTGTCAGACTGACAGGAGGCAAGAAATGGAAGCGAAATCCGCAAAAGACGATTACAACCGTGTCAAAGACGACCTTCAGGCGCTGAGGGAAGACCTCGCAAAGCTGACAAAAGCCGTTGCTGATGGGCAGAAAAACAATATCAGCAGTCTGAGGGACGAAGTTCTTCGCGAAAGCCGCGAAGCGCTGGATCATGTACGTAAGCGTGGTGACGAAGCCGTGAATCGCGCCCGTGATGCGGGAAGCAAGGCAGTTCATGATGTCGAGCACCAGATCGAGGAACGGCCTTTCCTCAGCATTCTCATCATGTTTCTTGCCGGGATTCTGGTCGGCCGTCTGCTTGATCGTTGATCATGCTTGATTCCCCGAAAGTTCAGAGTGCCGTGCGCAAGGCCGTTGCCGCTGTGCTGGGCTTTATGCTGGCGCTGGTTTTGCTCACTGCACTGCTGATTACCGGGTTCTACATGCTGGTCACCGCCGCCACACTGTCCCTGGCGCCTCTCATGGGGGAGTCGGCGGCCATGGCGGTGGTCGGCGTCAGCTGTTTCCTGATCCTTGCCCTGGTGTTCTATCGCCTGACACGCCCGGCCCGGAGCCTGTCGAAAGGAGCTTCTTCACAGACGGGTTCTGGCTCCCCTGTGCAGATGGTGCGTGAATTGATTCGACAAAACCCCCTGGAATCCGCGCTGGCGGCTTTTGCCCTTGGCATCGCCGAACAGGGTGATCCGCGTCTGAAGTCCTTGTTGTTGCAGGGGGGGATGGTGCTGATGAAAGAAGCGGAAGCCGAAGCGGAGCAGAATCGGCAGACTGCCGGGGAAACGTCAGCCGAAGGCAAGGCCGCCTGATCGCCAGTTGCCGCCACGCCTGTATCCGGTGAAGGTTCAGCCAATCGCCCGGTGGGTTATCCGGGTACACTGGTGAGACTACATCATCAGACGGTCACCTATGAGCATGAATTCAGACACCAGCCCGGTGTGGCAAAGGCACGCCTCGGCGATCCTGAGCGGGTTCCTGGGAGATTGGCTGGAGGAGCGCAATAACCCTCTGGCGGTACCCATGCAGGTTTTCCACGGCCCTGCATCGCTGGATTGCCGGGCTCCGCGCCTTGACGCCCCGGGCTCCACTCTCTGCCTGTCAATTCACGGGCTGATGGAGCTGGAATCCGTGTGGACATTTCCCGGGCAGAGCCGCTTGAGTTACGGCTCCCTGCTGACCAGTGCCTCCCGCGAAATCACCCCGCTGACGCTGCGCTACAACACGGGGCGACCCATTTACCGCAACGGTGAGGCGTTGGCGGCTTTACTGGAAACGCTGGTGTCCGCCTGGCCGGTGCCGGTGGAGCGCATCATCCTTATGGGCCATAGCATGGGGGGGCTGCTAATTCGTAGCGCCTGTCACCACGGTCAGGCTCTGAATCACAGCTGGGTTTCACGCCTGACCGATTGCGTGTATCTGGGGTCGCCCCACGATGGCTCCTGGCTCGCCAAGGGAGCAAAGGCGACGGCGGATCTGTTCAATCGCGCTCCCCGTGACTATCTGCGGGTCGTGGGTGAAGTGATAGATCTGCGCAGTGAAGGTATCCGCAATCTGTCCCGTGGTGACGTTGTGCCAGCGGAGCAGGGGGAACCTCCCCTGGTTCCCGGGGGGCGGCATTTTGTGGTCTGTGGATTGTTGGCCCGTTCCCGTACGCATCCGGTGAATGCCCTGTTCGGGGATGCACTGGTTCATGAGGCCAGTGCCCGTGGAGAGGAGCGTACCGGGTGGAAGCTTGCCGGCATGGCGAGTTTTCCGGGAGTGGATCATATTCGCCTGGCGCATCATCCCGATGTGGCCCGGCAGTTGGTGGAGTGGTTGCTATGAAAACCGGAAAGGAACAGGGCCATGAGTGGTGGCTGGGGCTTGCGGATATCGTCACTCACGGAGTGGCGCAGGGGGTTTACAAACTTGAGCGGGTGCATCTGTCCATAGCCGACGAAACCTTTAACGTGCTCGACCGTGTTCCCGTCACGCGACCCTGGAGCCAGGCAATACGGTTCACTCATCACAACCTGTCACGGCTTTCCTACCGCAGCGTTGCGGCAGTGGCTACCGGCGCAGGGCAGCTGCTTCCCCCTCCGGAAGGGCGTCGTTAAGTCGGGTTACACAGACAGCAGGCCTCCTTGCCTGCTGTCGATGCCTTGAGCGTTACTGAACGTTTTCCTGCTCGCCAAACTGATCTGCAAACAGCGCGGACGACAGGTAACGTTCCGCCGAGTCCGGCAGCACCACGACGATATTCTTGCCCTTGTTTTCCGGCTGTTTACTGACCCTGATCGCCGCAACCACGGCCGCGCCGCAGGATATCCCGCACAGAATCCCCTCTTCCTGAATCAGCCTGTGTGCCATGGCAATGGCATCGTCGTTACTGACGGTTTCCACCTGGTCGACCAGATCCAGATCGAGGTTTTTGGGCACAAAACCGGCGCCGATACCCTGGATTTTGTGAGGGGAGGGTTTTGGCTCCTCGCCGGCCATTACCTGGCTAATGATCGGGGAGTCCGTGGGCTCAACAGCCACGGAGGTGATGTCCTTGCCCCGGGTCTGCTTGATGTACCGTGATACCCCGGTCAGCGTGCCGCCGGTGCCAACGCCGGCGACGAAGATATCAACGGCTCCATCGGTATCGTCCCAGATTTCCGGGCCGGTGGTGTCCTCGTGAATGCGGGGGTTGGCCGGGTTATCGAACTGCTGCGGCATGAAGTGGTGCTCGGGATCGGTGGCCACGATCTCCTCTGCCTTGGCAATGGCACCCGGCATACCCTTGGCCGGCTCGGTCAGGACCAGTTCCGCGCCAAGGGCCTTGAGCACTTTGCGACGCTCCAGGCTCATGGACGAAGGCATGGTCAGGATCAGTTTATAGCCCCGGGCGGCTGCCACGAACGCCAGCGCGATGCCGGTATTGCCACTGGTGGGCTCGACGATGGTGGTGCCCGGTTTCAGGACGCCCCGTTTTTCGGCATCCCAGATCATCGCTGCGCCAATGCGGCATTTCACCGAATACGCCGGATTCCGACCCTCGATCTTGGCCCAGATGGTGGCACCGTCATTGACCCGGTTGAGCTTGATCAATGGGGTGTTGCCGATCGACAGAGAGTTATCTTCGTAGATGTTCGCCATGGGATTCTCCTTGTGGTTGTTTCCTGAAAGATGTGACGACTATTTTGAGACCGTTTGGACCTCCAGGCGGTTCCGGCCATTTTGTTTGGCAAGATACAGTGCCTGATCCGCCTGCCGGAGGAATTCATCCGGCTCGGTCGTGGTATCGGGAGTGCCAATGGCAAGCCCGATGCTGATGGTGAGCTGGATATCCGGATGGTCACTGATGGTAAGGCTGTGACCGACCGCCGCGCGGAAGTCGTCAAGCCGTTTGATCATTTCGCCCCGATCCTGGTACGTAGTGAAGATCACAAACTCTTCGCCGCCAAAGCGGGCTATACGGTCGGTGTCGCGCCGGAAATGGGCGCGCATGCTGTCAGCCAGTGCCTTCAGGCACAGATCGCCAGCCTCATGACCATAGGTGTCATTGATCCTCTTGAAGTGATCGGCGTCTACCATGGCCACGGCGAAACCCGCGCGGTGGCGCAGGCACCACTGGAAGCTCTGGTTGAATTCACGATCAAAATAACTGCGATTGCCCAGCTGCGTCAGATCGTCCGTAACGCTCAGATGCTGCAGGGTGGCGTTGGCGATTGCAAGTTTCCGGTTCAGGCGGCCGAGCTTCCGGTTCCAATAGAACAACAGACCAAGGATAACGGTTGCAATCACCATCAGTTGCCACAGCAGAGTATAGTCCACGGTTTGTTTCAGCTGCACCGTACGCCACTGGTTGTCCAAATGTTGCCTTTCTTCGGCGCTCAGGCTGGCTACCAGCTTTTGCATAATGCTCAGCAGGATGGGCTCATCGTTGCGGGTGGCAACGGACAGCGTCCAGTCAGCAGGGATACGCCCGATCACCTTCAGATCGGCCAGTCCCCTTTCCTGCATGTGGTGACTGGCCGTAGCCAGCGTTGCAATACAGCCATCCAGGTCGCCCTGTTGCACCAGTCGCAGCCCGGCACTTTCACTGGCAACCTCCACCAGGTGGATGCCAGGCTGCCTTTGCCGTATCAGTTCAGAAAAGGCGTAGCCTTCGACAATACCGATGCGTTTACCCTCCAGGTCTTTCAGGCGTTCCATGAACGGCGCTTCGATCCGGCCAATCACCACATTCGGGACCTGGAGGTACGGGGCCGTGAAATCCAGGAAGCGGGTTCGTTGCGGGGTATCCATCGCCAGGGGCAGAATGTCGCAGCGATGTTCCCTGACTGCCTGCACAGTCGCCTGCCAGCTGCTGCTGGGCAGGATGTCGAAATCAATACCGGAACGCTCGGCGAACAGCCGGAAAACCTCGGCTGACAGCCCGATGTGCCGGCCCTGTTCGCTGAGACCCTCAAGGGGCATCCAGTCCGGGTCAACACACAGAGTCAGTTGATGCTCACGCGCTTCAAGCCATGCCTGTTCCTGGTCAGTGAGGGTAACCGTGCCAGGAGCGTTCACAGGACGGTTGGGGGCGGCGCCGAGCCAGCGGTCTTCGATGGTTCGCATCTCGGTCGCGCTTATGGCGGCGAGGGCTGTGTCCATGGCCTCCGCCAGCGGCGTCAGTGTGGAGCGGATCCCGAACCGCAGATCTTCCCCCGGAATATTCTCAAGGGGCAGCTCACCGGCGATGCGCACGCCGGGTATACCCAGCTCACGCACCCAATAATTGCCGTTGGGCAGCGCCGCGAGGACCACGTCCACGCCACCGTCGGCGAGCGACTGGAACATGGCCTGCTGGGAGGTGAATGTGCGGACGTTCTCACCGAGCCGATCCTTCACTGCCTGTTCGTAGTAGATGCCGGAGCCGAGGGCGACGGTGAGGTCCGCCAGTTCGTCCAGACGGTCAAAATACAGGTCATCTCTGAGGGTGAAGGCGACGTTGGGAATGACATGGTAGGGTTCGGTGAAACGTGTAAAGGCCTTCCGCTCGGCATTGAGGGACATGTTGGCCATGACGTCAATTTCGCCCTTGCGGAACATTTCGAAAAGTTCTGACCACTGCCCGCCGACAGGGATCACTTGCAAGCCGGTCAGATCGGCGATGCGATTGAGGACGTCCACTGTGAGTCCCTGCAGGCGTCCGTCGTCCTCGAAACTGAACGGGGCATAGTCCCGCATGATGCCAACCCGCACCGGCCCGATCCGCCGGAGGAACAGTTGGTCAGCGGTGCTGATGCTGAACTCCCGGGCTTCGTTGAGGCGCGCGCCGCCATACTCTTGCCAGCGTTCCAGCAGGGTGTCGATCCGCTCCTGGGGCACGGCTTCCAGGCCAGCCTGAATCTGGTCGAACAGGGCCTGGTTGCTCTTCAGCACGCCGATGCGGAAATCTTCCTGGGAGAGAGGGCCAAGCGGCGCCGGGCCGGCAACATCCAGGAAACGGAAGCCTAACTGGTTGGCGGAGTATTTCAGGGTCAGCGCCGGTCCGATAATGGCATCCACCCAGCCAAACGCCAGGGCCCGTATCTGGCTGGCAAGGGAGTCATAGGTTTTCACATTGATGTCGTTGTCCAGCAGCAGATCCCGGTAGTAGACATCCCGGACCACACCAATCGTGAGGGCTTTCAGATCCTGCAGGGAGCTGACCTGATCGATGGGTTTTTCCGTGTCATGCATCAGGTAGGTCTGGCGGACGTGGTAGGGGTCAGTGAACAGGATGTCTTTCGCACGCTCCCGGCTGAATGAAATGCCGTCGATGGCGTCCAGTTCGCCTCTCATGAAGGCTGAGTAGAGCTCCGGCCAGCTGCCGGCACGATATTCGAAGGTGAGTCCGGAGTGGTGCTCCACTTCCTTCAAAATATCAATGGAAAAACCGGAGGCCTCGCGACCGGATATGGAAGAATAAGGCTGATTGTCCGATACGATGCCAATGGATACCGGGGGCGCCGCCCTGACAGGTGTTGTGACAAGAAGCGCCAGCAGCACAACACAATACAGCGGATACCACGCCCTCCGGGGGCGAGAGAGCGGAATGGAGAGGGCGCTCATCAGGTCGTTTACAATCCTTTACATACTGAATGGACAGTGTAGACCTCCACCTGCGGTTTTTCCTGCCCTGTCGTCAGCCAGTGGGCACAAATGTACCCGATCCGGAAGTGTCCGGTGGTAGCATGGCCATTTTGGACATCTATCTATTGGAAGCTGCGTATGGGCCTTATGTTTGAAGAAATCGACAGCCAACCCTCATTGCTGGGGGAGATAACCCTACGGCGCCGGCGGATTCCCGCCCTGGGCGAGCGGGATATCTATGAAGTGAAGCTGGGCGATGAATTCCTGATGTCCAGCATGTTCGTGGACGCCGAGGTGGCCCTTGCCGACCTTGGGCTGGAGATGACCGAAGGGCAGGCGCTGAAGGTGGTGGTTGGCGGCCTGGGCCTGGGATACACCGCGGAAGCCGCACTCCAGCACGACCGGGTGGAGGAACTGCTGGTGGTCGATGCCCTGGATACCGTGATCCGCTGGCACGAACAGGAAAAAGTCCCCCTGGGCAAAGTACTCAACGCGGATGACCGCTGCCGCTATGTGCTTGGCAGTTTCTTTGACCTGGCGGTGTCCGAAGCCGGATTTGATCCCGAGCAGCCGGGGAAGGTGTTCGATGCCATCCTGCTGGACATCGACCATTCACCGCGAGCGCTGCTGCACGACTCCAACGCCAGTTTCTACACCGGAGAAAGCCTTGGCAAAATGGCGGCCCACCTGCGCCCGGGCGGGGTATTCGCCATGTGGTCCAATGACCCGCCGGATGAGGCGTTCATGGCCACCTTGCGAACCCTGTTCACCGATGTGGACGCTCGGGTGGTGTCGTTTTTCAATCCGTTCCAGAACCGGGAGTCCACCAACACGGTGTTCCTTGCCCGTAAACCGCTCAGCTGACTTTGCGGCCGGTGTAGTCGGAAAAGTCCGGCTTGAGGGGGTGGTGCCGGTCATCGGTCATGTAGGCGGATGTGAGAATGAACTCCGCCGTGGCACGGTTGCAGGCCACCGGAATGTTCCACAGGGCGGCGATGCGCAGCAGGGCCTTGATGTCCGGATCGTGGGGCTGGGGTTCCAGGGGATCCCAGAAAAACACCAGCAGGTCAATTTCGCCCTCGGCAATTTTCGCCCCGATCTGCTGGTCACCGCCCAGCGGGCCGCTAAGCAGGCAACGGATGTCATCACGCCTGAGGTTCTCAGCGAGTAACCGGCCTGTGGTGCCGGTGGCGTAAAGGGACAGTTGTGCAAAGCGGGTCTCGTTCTCGGACACCCACTCAACCAGTTCTTTCTTCTTGTTGTCGTGCGCCACCAGGGCAACGGATTTCACAGCCATTTGCGGTAAAGTCTCCTTGATTTGCGATCAATCTGTCGACCAGTGTTTCATAACCGGACGACATGCGGAATAGGACAGAGGTGTGATGAAGACAACGACCATAGATTGGGCGACCACTCCGGCTGCCGTCTGGCGCCGCCACCGATCCGGCCTCCGGGTCATCCGGCGGCTGGATCCGGTACAGTGGCAGGCGCTGACCGGCATCGAGCGTCAGCAACAGGCGCTGGCGCGGAATACCGAACGCTTCCTCGCCGGAGAGCCATCCAACAACGCGTTACTCTGGGGTTCCAGGGGAACCGGCAAGTCGTCCCTGATCAAGGCACTGCTGAACCGTTACCGGGATCGGGGATTGCGGATGATCGAGGTGGACAAGGACGACCTGGTGACCCTGCCGGAGATTGTGGATGATATCTGCGACTTGCCGTTCCGCTTCGTGATCTTCTGCGATGACCTGTCGTTTGACGTGGGCGAGTCCGGCTACAAGGCCCTCAAGAGCGTGCTGGAAGGTTCGCTGGAACTGCCGCCGGAAAACGTGCGGGTTTATGCCACCTCCAACCGTCGACACCTGATGCCGGAGTTCATGTCCGACAACCTGAAAAGCGAGATGCGCGATGGCGAGCTGCATCCGGCGGAGGCCATCGAGGAGCAGGTGTCCCTGGCGGACCGGTTCGGCTTGCAGCTGTCGTTCTATCCGTTTTCCCAGGACGTCTATCTGCAGGCTGTGGACGCCCTGTTTCCGGAGGTGGCAGACCGGGATGAGTTGCACCGGGAGGCGATCCGCTTTGCCACCGCCAAGGGCGTGCGCAATGGTCGCACCGCCCAGCAGTTCTACCGGCAGTTTGCCGGGGACGACCAGTCGAACCAGTAAAGGGGCCCTGGCTATTGCCGTTTTGCCATGCGGATGAAGCGATGGTGTACCACCCGGACGCCCGTGTACACCAGAACCATTACCACGGGAATGGCGATGCCCAGTACCAGTGACTTGTTGATATCGAACCCGGCTTCGTACACGGAATCCAGTCCCAGTTTGAGCAGGCCGATCAGGTAATAGGTGATGGCCACCACCGAGAAGCCTTCCACGGTGTGCTGCATCATCAACTGGATCTTGGAGCGCCGGTCCATGGAGCTCAGTAGCTGCTGGTTCTGGTTCTGGATCGCCAGATCCACCCGGGTGCGCATCATTTCCGAGGCACGGTCAACCCGGCGGGACAGGTCTTCCAGCCGCTCACTGACGGCTTTGCAGGTTTCCACCGCCGGGGTCAGTCGCCGGGTCATGAACTCGGTGATGGTCAGGTGTCCGGACAGCTCATCCTCACGGAGCGCGTCCAGTCTTGTCAGCACCAGCCGGTGGTAAGCCCGGGTCGCCGAGAACCGGAAGGTGGAATGGGCCCTGAAGGCCTCGATGCGGGCCGCGATGGCGGTCAGCTGGGCCAACAGTGCGGGCTCATCAACGTCGTCATTGTCCGCCAGGGACTGGGTGATCACCGCCAGTTTCTGGTCCATGTCGTTGAGGGACGGGGAGGTTTCCCTGGCCAGCGGCAGCGCCAGCAGGGACATCAGGCGGTAGGTTTCGATTTCGATCAGGCGCTGGGTCAGGCGGCCAAGCTGGCTGTCGGACATGTGGTGGTTCATCACCAGGAAACGGCCAAAACCGTCACTGTGAAGCTGGAACGTGCCCCATACCCGGGCCGCCCCGCTCTGGGGGCTGCTGCCCACCAACCTGCGCCCTTCAAAGTGCTGGCGGACGTAATCCAGATCTTCCATCCCTTGCCCGGCCTGTGCCTGCAGGTGGACATGAAACGCGGCAATCACGGTACCTGTCAACTTATCCAGCCAACCCTCCGGAAGCAGGCTGATGCCGGTTTCCGCAAAGGGCGCGCCAGCTTCTGTGGGATCCAGGTTGATGAAGGTGTAGGACGCAAATTCCATGTGCATTTCGCGCCGTACCCTGAGGTTGCCAAAGGTTTTCTCGAAGCAACTGACTTCCTGTTCGGGTTCCGGCTCGCCCAGCAGGCGATGCAGTTCCTGTAGGTGCCGGAACTGGGCTTCGCGCTGCCCGGGGGTGGTGAGGACGGCAATGTGGGTCACCCGGGCAGGCGTTGGCAGTACCTGGAACGGGCGGGAATGCAGCTCGTTATACAGATCGTCCCGTAACGGGTGAATGGCAAGGGCTGAAAGGCTTGATCCCACGCTGGCTGGTCTCCACTGTGTCAGTTGGCTTGAATCCCGGATAGGTCACAAGGTTAGGGTAAAGTTGGTTGGGGGGAAATACGACCAGTGGCTTGCCTGCATCGTCTGAAAGTCGCTCACTGCGCTGGTACGGGGGTGTGCGTGGGCAGGCTGACGGTGAACAGCACGCCGTTGGCCTCATTGCCTGCGGTCGCCGATCCGCCGTGGTGTTCGGCAATCAGTTTCACGATCAGCAGGCCTTGCCCCAGGTGTCCTTCCTGCGTGCCTTTTCGTATGGATACAAACGGGTTGAAAATGTCGGAGCTCAGGTGCTCCGGCAGCGGTGGCCCCTGATTAAACACGCCCAGTTCAAGGCTCTTGCCCTTTGGTGAAAGGCGGATTTCGATCAGGTCTCCTGTGGCGGTGAAGTCCCGGGCATTGTCCACCAACTTGTCCAGCAACTGGACGATCAGCTCCGGTGACCCGTTCAGGGTGCAGCCACCGGCAGGCCCCTGATAGACAATCCGGTGATCCGCATCCAGCTGTTGATAGGCGCGGGTGGTCTGATCCATTACCTCCGCCAGATCGAAGCGTTCCTTCTCGGCGTGGTCGAAACTCTGTTCCAGCCTGGCGGCTTCGCTCATGCCGTTAAGAATCTGGCTGAGCCGATCGGTGGCGGTGGTTGCACGGTCGATGTAGCTGGTGCGCTCACTGTCGGAGTCGGCGTGGCGCAGATTTTCCAGGGAAGAACGTACTACGGCCACCGGCGTTTTCAGCTCATGGGACAGCCGGCGGGAGAAGCTTTCCAGGTATTCGTTGTAGCCGTGCAGCCGGTCGACCATCTGGCCAAAATGCTGGTGCAGTTGTCCCAGTTCGTCGCGGGCCCGTGTCTCCGGCAAGGTACCGATGATGCGGCCGTCGTCGTCAACGCTGGCACTGACCGCTCGCTGTAACCGGGTGATTCGCCAGGACAGCCAGCTGACATAGCCCAGCAGCACCAGCATCAGCCCCACCACCAGCAGGGTGCTGCGGGCGATCACCGAGCCCAGGGTGTTCCCGGACAGTGCCAGCAACTGATCCATCGACTGCTCCAGAACCAGGGTGCGGCCACTGAACACCGGCTGGGTGACCATCAGGAAGCTGTCGCCATCGCGGTGACGCACCAGCCCCTGATCTGGCAGGGTTTGCGGATCAGAGCGGATGGCGGTGTCGTCAATTGGCCGGGGATCTGGCTGATAGAACCGCACCAGCGCTCGCAGGCCACTGAGGGCAATCTGCTCCACGACTTCCAGCGGGCTGAGGGAGTCAAACGCTGGCCGGTCGTGTTTGTCCGCAACGGCCTGACTGGCGATCACCCAGCCTCCGGCTTCCAGTATGCGCACTTGCTGACCGCTGGCCATCTGGTTTGATAGCTGTTGCTCCAGCAGGGGCAGGCGCGTCACCAGCACCGGGGGCGGGCTTAGGGGAGTGCCAGCGGATTCGGTGCCGTCCGCGCCTGGCCATTCGGCAACAAGACCGAGGCGACTGCCTTGCGGAGGCAGCGGCAGCTTCAATTCCAGTTGGTAGCCCTGGCCGACGGTTTCCCACTGCCCGGTTATGCGGTAATCCCGCTCGTTGCTTTGATCCGGGATTATGGCGGTGACGCCCCCCGGAGCCGGGGTGCGGATCAGCCGTTCAGCCTGTTCCCCGTTATAGAACTGAATCAAGCGCAGGCGATCGTGGGGTTGGTCGGGTGAGCCGGGGTCGAAATAACGGATGTCGGGGCGCGATACCCGCACAAGCAGGTACAGGTGCCGTTGATCGGTTGCAGCTTGCCAGCGCAGCGGTGAAGGGGCGTTTGCCTGGTGTGGCTCCTGCCATTGCTGTTGCGATTGCTCTTCGTCGTATCCCGGCCAGTCTCCGCCATAGCCGTCCACATGGAGCTGCCTTTGAACCGGGTGGGCATAGATCACCGGTGCATCCGCTGGCACCACAGAGTTGCCGATCAGGCGATCCCCGGCGGTTTCCGCCATGCGCCTGGCTTGTTCATGCAACTGCCCCGTGGCCTGCTCCCGCAGCGCTTCGTCCAGCTCCAGCACGAACTGTAGGCCGGCCCATGGAATCAACAGCATCAGCAGGCTGGCAACGAACAACTGGCGCTTGAGGCTCAAGGCTTACACCTCATGGGCATTCCAGCGATACCCCATGCCGTAGGCGGTCTGAATGCCATCAAAGTGGCTGTCGATCTGCATGAACTTACGGCGGATGCGTTTGATGTGGGACGTCACGGTGTTGTCGTCCAGCACCGTACTGGCGGCCTCCATCAACTGATCGCGGCTGCGTACATGTCCCGGATGCTGGACCAGGGAGTGAAGCATCCAGAATTCGGTGACAGTGAGATCGACTGGCAGGTTTTCCCAGTCGGCCGTCATGCGGTCCACGTTCAGGGTCAGCTTGCCCCGCTGCAGCACTTCGTCGGGTTTTTTAAGCGCCTCCGCCCAGGCATCGGCCCGGCGGAGCAGGGCGGTAACGCGCGCCAGCAGGTGATCGAGGCTCATGTCCTTGGTGACATAGTCGTCCGCCCCCAGGCGCAGGCCATGGACCGAATCAATGTCGCTGTCCCGCGCGGTGAGGAAAATGATCGGTACTGTCGCCGACAGGTTTCTCAGGTCCTGACACAGGGTGAAGCCGCCTTCGGGTTCATCCCCCAAACCCACGTCGATGATGGCCAGGTCCGGCAGGGCTGAGCGTAGCGCCTGGAAGGCGTTTTTGCGGTCACCGTAAGCCGATACGCGATACCCGCGGCGTTCAAAAGCGTCCCGGTAGTTCTCACGAATGGCGGGCTCGTCTTCAATCAGGGCGATATGTCGTTTCATGGATAACTGGGGTTCGGTGAATGACAGGCTCTATTTAACCATGCTGCCGGGTCAGAACAAGGTAAACCGGCGGGTTTGCCACAATTCATCATTTTCTCTCCGTCTGAATGCCAGATTCCGCCACGTGAGCGTCGTTTCTTTGCGCTGAAATACCCGCATTCAATACAACCCGGCGCCGCCGGCCCCGAAAAAGAAAGGATGCACCATGATGCTACCGACGACTCTGCTAAGGCTGGAACTCAACAAACCCGAACTGAACACTGCTCGCGTCAAACGCTGTTGCGAAGGCATATCCCTGTGGCTGGCGGTGATGCTGCTGTTGTTCGTTCACCCCCTGTATGCGGAAGCCTACCAGGCACCGGGGGCCACCGGAGAAGGCGCCGGCATGCTGGAATTTGTGGACACCAACGGGCGGCGACAGGGACAGGCCACCTTGCTGACCACCGACTACCGTGTTCGGATCAGCGGGTTGATTGCCGATACCCGATTGACCCAGAGCTTCAAAAATACCAGCCAGCAATGGCGTGAAGGTGTGTTTGTTTTCCCTTTACCCGAAAAGGCCAGCGTCTATGGCATGACCATGCGTGTGGGAGAGCGGAAGGTCGTTGGTGAGATCCGGGAAAAGCAGGAAGCCAAAAAGCGCTACGAAGACGCAAAAAAGGCTGGTAAGAACGCCGCACGGGTCGAACAGCAGCGGCCGAACCTCTTCACCACTCATCTGGCTAATATTCCGCCGGGTGAAACCGTGACCGTGGAACTCAACTATCAGCAGGCGGTTCGCTACCAGTCCGGGGAATTCGAGCTTCGTTTGCCTACCACACTGACGCCCCGATACATGCCCGGTGCTCCGCTTGCCGAGACTCCCTCGCAATGGCAGGGCGGCTGGGCTAAGCCGACAACGGAAGTGCCGGATGCTGATGCTGTCAGCCCGTTCACAGTGCTTGCGAAGGATGTGGGAGAGCAGAGCCATCGCGCTTCGATCAGTCTCGACATCCATGCGGGGTTGCCGGTGGGCGATGTCACCAGTCCAAGCCACGAACTGGTCAGTACCTGGGACGGTGATCGAGTATCGGTTACGCCGGAGCAGCACAAGGTGTTGATGGACCGGGACCTGGTGGTGCGCTGGGCGCCGGTGCGGGGGCAGGAGCCTTCCGCGGCGGTGTTCCATGAGCAGTGGCAGGGTGAAGACTATCTGCTTGCCTTGTTGGTGCCGGGCCTTAATCGTGACCGGAACCTGCCCCGGGAACTGGTGTTCGTAATCGACACCTCCGGCTCCATGGCCGGCCAGTCTATCGGCCAGGCCAGGGCCTCGCTGCTGCGGGGGCTGGACACCTTGTCGCCCGCTGATCGCTTTAACGTCATCCAGTTCAACAGCCAGACCCATTCGCTGTTCATGCAGGCGGTGCCCGCCAACGGCCAGAATCTCGCCCGTGCCCGTCACTATGTGGAGGGGCTGAGCGCCAATGGTGGCACCGAAATGGCGCCGGCGCTGAATGCAGCGCTGGGCAATGATTCGCAACAGGATGGCGCGAGCGGCCATCACGTCCGCCAGGTGGTGTTTATTACCGATGGCGCCGTGGGTAATGAAAACGCATTGTTCGACCAGATTCGGCGGCAGCTGGGGGACCGCCGGTTGTTTACCGTCGGTATTGGTTCGGCCCCAAACATGCACTTCATGCGGGAAGCGGCGAGATACGGCCGTGGCAGTTACACCGCCATTAGTGATACCGCCGATGTTGCCGGTCCGCTGGACGATCTGTTTGCCAAAATGCAGTCGCCGGTACTGACCGATATTGATGTGGACTTCTCGCAAGTTGCCGGCAGCCCTGAAGCCTACCCCGCCAGACCCGGTGATCTGTTCGCCGGCGAGCCGATGGTTCAGGTGATTCGCGGTGCAGGCAAAGAGGGTTACCTGGGCGTCTCCGGTCTCCTGCCGGACGGAAGCCGCTGGCAGACCTCGCTGGACCTGTCCCGGGCTGCTACGGGCAAGGGGCTTCACCGTCACTGGGGGCGTGAGAAAATCGACAGTGTGATGGACCGGGGGCTATCTGGGCGGGTTGACGACAAAGAGAAGCAACAGGTTCTCGAACTGGCGCTGGCGCATCAACTGATCACCCGTTACACCAGCTTCGTGGCGGTGGACAAGACACCGGTAAGGACAGCGCCGGAGCCCCTGGAAACCGACCATGTGCCTACCCTGTTGCCGGCAGGAAGCAGCTCCACCATGCTGCGTTATCCGCAAACCGCGACCATGTCGCCCTTGCTGATCGCACTGGGACTGCTGGGGCTGATGTTCTCGGCCGCCGCCTGGATGCTGCAACGGAGGGTGTTCGCATGAACCGCCTCCTGCTGTTACTGACGATGACCTTTGGTGTTGTGCTGACCGTCGGGCTGTGGATTCCGTTCAAGGCCCTGGCGGCCCAGGAGCTGCTGGAGCTGGCCTGGGCCGAGAGCCAGGCCCGGCAAACGGAAACCCGCCCCTGGCCCTGGGCCGACACCTGGCCGGTGGCCCGCCTGTCGTTGCCCGAGCTCGGGCAGTCCATGATTGTGCTGGAGGGTGCCCACGGCGAGAGTCTGGCCTTTGGGCCGGGACAGGTGCTGGGTAACGCCGCCGGTCCGGGGCCGGTGGTGATCGCCGGACACCGGGATACCCATTTCAGCAGTCTGCGTCACCTGCAATCGGGCAGTGAACTGAAGCTGCAGACGCGCTCCGGTCGCTGGTACAGCTATCGGGTTGATAATGTCCGCGTTGTCGACAGTCGTCATGAGCAGATCGATACCGGCCAGCTTGATGACGATACCCTGTTGCTGGTGACCTGTTATCCCTTTGACAGCCTCAATAACCGTGGCCCCCTGCGTTACGTGGTGGAAGCCAGAGCCGGCCAGCCGCCGGTTGCCAGCAGTGATCATGGTCCCGTACAAATTGGCACTGTTGCCGGGCTGTGAGTATGGCTTACACTTGTGCGCAAAATTACGTAAGCGGGTTATTGTTCCATGGGTGTCCTGAGAAAAATCCTGGCCTGGTTGAGTGTGCCGGTTATCTGTTTTTTCGCGCTGTTGCTTTATATCGCACGACCATTCAATCCGGATAATAACCGGTTGCTGGGCTGGGCCGTTGCCCGGGTAGGGCGGTTTATTCTGGGCATGGAGCGACCACTGAGCGGGCAGGAGAATATGCCCCGGGATCGGCCGACAGTCGTCATCGCCAACCATCAGCACAACGACGACCTGTTCGTGATGGGGGATCTGTTACCGCCCCGCACCGTGACGGTTGGCAAATCGTCCCTGGTCTGGATTCCTTTTTTCGGTCAGGTCTTCTGGCTTGGCGGGAATGTGGTCCTTAATCGCGCCCGTTCCCACAAAGCCATCGCGGTAATGCAGGCGACCAGCGACGCCATCGTCCAGGAACACAAAAGCCTGTGGATATTCCCGGAAGGCACTCGCAGCCGCGGGCGCGGACTGCAAAAACTCAAGAAAGGCGCCTTCCACGCTGCCGTGGCATCCGGTGCCCCTATTACCATGGTCTGTGCCAGTCAGTATGAGGATGGCACCCTTGGCTGGTCCGGTCGCCGCGAGCCGGTGTCGATCCGGATTCTTCCCCCTGTTGAAACCGCAGGTCTGACCAGCGAAGACATTCCTGAGCTGATGGCCCGTTGTCATAGCGAGATGGAAGCGGCCATCGCGTCGATGGCCTGATCGCAGCCTGAAGCGGATGTGCTTGAAGCAGAACAGAAAACAGGGCAGTCTTTCGGGGTCTGAACAATTCGTCCGAAAGGCGGGGAGAAGCGTGTTATGAATCTGATTCTGTTTCTGATTATTGGTGGTGTTGCCGGCTGGCTTGCCGGCCTGATCATGAAGGGCCGCGGTTTTGGCGTTCTTGCCAATATCGGTATTGGTATCGTTGGCTCTTTTCTCGGCGGCTTTGTCTTTCGCCTGCTGGGCCTCGCAGCCCAGGGCGCGGTGGGAGAGCTGGTGACCGCCACGGTCGGTGCGGTTCTGCTTCTGGCCATCGTCAGCGCCATCAAGAAGGCCTGAGCATGATTGTACCTGTTACTGCGGTATTCGCAGCTGTTACCGGCCTGCTGTTGCTGGTGTTGTCCACCTACGTGGTGCGTTTCCGCCTGCAGTATAGAAAAGGCATGGGCGTCACCGATGACCGGGATTTTGAAGCGGCGGTGCGCGCCCATGGCAACCTGGTGGAGTATGCGCCGCTGGGGCTGCTCATGCTGGGTCTGGCCGAGCTCAATGGCGTGCCCGGGCACCTGGTCTACTGGGCCGGCATGGCGCTTGTTGTCGGGCGTATTCTGCACGCCTGGGGCATGATCAATGGTCGTGGGGGCCCCCACAAGGCCAGGATGGCAGGCATTGCCCTGACCTGGCTGGCCATTCTGATGACGGCAGTGCTGTTATTGTGGAACGTGTTTCAGGTCTATGGCTAAGGAAAGGCCCAGGGTGAATATCACGCCCTGAGCCTCCCGGCTTTCACTTGCGTTGAGTTCTCAGAGCGCCCTGGCCATTTCCTGGGTCAGGTATTCGAGTTCCAGGCGGCGGTTCGCCGCCCGATCTTCCGGCCGTGCAAGGGGGCGTGTACTGCCCCAGCCGCTGACCACAATCTGGGATTCCCTCACACCTTCCTGAATAAGTTGGCGGGCGACCGCGGTGGCCCTGAGGCGGGACAGGAAACGGTTGTAGTCTTCCGCCCCGAAATTGTCTGCGTGACCGTGGATATGAATACGCATGCCAGGCTGCTGGCGCAAATAGGCCGCATGCTGTCGCAGAATCTCCACATCCTGGTTGTCCAGGGTGTGCTTGTTGAAACCATAGTGGAAGCGCATCCGGTGGGGTTTGCGCGGGCTGCTTTCCGTGGCGGCAGACATCATCAGGCCGGCCTC
This sequence comes from Marinobacter alkalisoli, assembly GCF_045449795.1. Taxonomy (NCBI): domain Bacteria; kingdom Pseudomonadati; phylum Pseudomonadota; class Gammaproteobacteria; order Pseudomonadales; family Marinobacteraceae; genus Marinobacter; species Marinobacter alkalisoli. The sequence continues at coordinate 52,994 of NZ_JBJJLB010000044.1, read as the reverse complement.
TACAGCGGCTCTTGCCAGCATTTCCGGGTTGTCCAGTATGAGTACGGTCATGTCAGTGTCCTTGTTTCCGGTGTCCGGTTTTTTCTTGTTGTTCCCGGCTACTATTGGCATAGCCGGGAACAACGGCAATTGGCGAATGGTCGATAACGGGTGTTTCACGACTTACCGGTTGCCCTGATTGAATGGCATTTGTGTGAATCTGATGTGACAGCCATCCAATAACGGTGTTGTGAATTACCCTGACTTCCATTTGAACGCGAAAAACTGGCCTTGCTGTGGTAAAAAGCAGACTTTCAGGGACAGATTATGATGAATTGTGACCGCCTATGCTGATTATTCCTGCCGAGAACGCCGTTAACTGGCGCCGACCACCCTGGGTAACCCTGGGGTTGATCCTTACCTGCCTGCTGGTCTTCCTGTTCTATCAGGGTGGTGACAACCGATTGCTGGAAGGGGCCATTGACGAATACATGGCATCCGACCTGATCGAGCTTGAAGCGCCGGTCTACGAGGACTACCTGCAACGGGAGATCCGCTTTGAGGGTGAGTCTGAACGGATTCTGGAGTTGCAGGAGTTCCAGCAGTTGCAGGAATCCGGTGAAGACGTCTGGGTAGCGGTCAGCCTGCTGGTTAATCCCGAGTTTTATCAGTACATGCGGGAAAACCGGGAGCTGCTGTGGGCGCCTGCCGAGAGACAGCAGTGGCTTGCGCAACGCGAGGCCATCCAGACCCGCTATATCGACCGTCTCAGCTCCAATCAACTGGGGCTGGTGCCTTCGGAACTGGAACTGTACACCCTGATCACCTATCAGTTCCTCCACGGTGGCTGGGGCCACATCATCGGTAACCTGGTGTTCCTTTTCCTGCTGGGATTTACCGTGGAAAAAGCGCTCGGGCCGGGGCGTTATCTGCTGGCGTATCTGTTGTGTGGCGCCCTGTCAGGCCTGGTGTTCACCGCCTTTTCCCTCGGCAGCCCGGTGCCCCTGGTCGGCGCTTCCGGTTCCATTTCCGGGCTGATGGGAATGTACGTGGCCATCTACGGCTTACAGAAGATCCGCTTTTTCTACTTTATTGGCGTCTATTTCAATTACTTCCGGGCGCCGGCGCTGGCGATTCTGCCGATTTGGGTCGGTAAGGAAATCTATGACTACTGGTTTGCCGGCGCCACCGGGATCGCCTACATGGCCCACGCCGGAGGTCTGATTGGCGGGGCGGCCTTGGTGTGGCTGCTGGGGCGAAGCGTGCTGCAGGTTCGTGAGGCGTTTTTCGAGCCGGAAGAGGAAGAACAGGACGAGCGCTTTACCACGGCCTACGCTCAGGCCATGGGCAGCCTCGGGCGCATGGAGTTCGAAATAGCCCGTCGTCAGTTTGAGGCCTTGCGGGAGCGCTATCCCGATCGGCCCATTCTACTGGACCACCTGTATCAGTTGGCGAAGCTGCGACCGGATTTACCGGAGTACCGGGATCGTACCCGAGAGCTGATGAACGAAACCATCAGCCGCCGCCAGCCGGAGCGGCTGGTGGAAATCTGGCAGGAGTACCTGAGTAAAGGCGAAAGGTATTCACCTTTGGCCGCGGAGGACCACAACCGTGTGCTATTCACCAGCCTGCGTCATGATGACCTTAAGGCGGCGGAAAAGGCGTTCGAACGTCTACGGAGTACCGGTGATGAGTTGCTGACCGGCGAGGCTTGCCGGTTACTGGTGGAGGAATTCGAGAAACGCCAGATGGCGCCGAAAGCCCGGCACTACAGGCAGTTGTTGCCGGCCAGCTGAGGGTGTACGGAAAGAGCAGGGTGGGGCTCTCCAAAACACGCTGTGAATACATCCCTGTACGCTCCGCTCCGCCATCCATGGCTCCGCAGGGTTTTGGAGAGCCCCACCCTGCTCTTTCCTATATCGGCCTTGTGAGCGGGCCTGTTTATTCCTCAACTAGAAACGAGGCCCTCGGGCCCTTCAGTGGCTCCCGTTTTTCTGCCTGTTTGAGATAAGTCGCGACCTGGTCGTGCAGGGGGTGGTTCGCGCAGCGTTTCTGGATGTAGTTGAGAAACGCAGTGGCTTTTTCCCACTGGTTCAGGCCGTTGGCCAGGGATTGGGCCACCAGGATATAGGCGGGCGCCAGTTCGTCGCTCTTAGGGAAGCGTTTGTGGAAATCCTGCATCAGTTTCAGCACAGCCTTGAAGTGGCCGCGCTGGTAAAGCGCCCGCGCGCATTGCACCGCCAGCTCCGGGTCATCCAGGCGGAAGCCGGGTTCCGCTCTTTCCAGGGTTTCCAGCAACCGGGCGATGCCGTCGCCGTCATTGCGGGCAGCCAGCCATCCCAGCAGTCTCGGATGAGAGCGGTACAGCTCGGCGCTGTCGTTGCGCGCGTCCAGCAACTGGTAGAGCTGGCCCAGGCGCTGGCTGTTATGGGGATCCCTCTTCAGGGCTTCCTTCAACATGGCATGAACCCGGTCGTAGTTGCCGTCCTTGAGATTCATGTCAATGTCGGCATCGAAGCGGAGGCTTCGGTCTCTTGTTTGCGAGGGCGTGTCACCCACCGTTTCCTGAAAGTCGCTGGCGAATCCTAATTCTTCCTGATACTGGAACAGCAGGTAGCCAAGCATATGGAACAGAATCAGGGTAAAGGTACTGTTCAGGAAGCCGGCCAAAGGCTGAGAGAACCAGAAGGGAAAGTGGTTGACCGCAAAGTCCTGGGCGGCGCCAGAGGCGAGGGTCAGCAGTATCAGGTAGCCGTAGAGCAGGAAGTAGGGGGTGCCGATACGGGAAATCAGCACCGCCAGGTTCATCGGGTTCACCGCCGCGCCCACGGAATGCTCCATGGCCAGCACCATGATGCTGGCGGGCAGGGCGAGGATGACAAAGGCCATCACCAGCATCATCAGCAGCGGCCCGCCCACCATGGCGGCTGCGCCTACCAGCCCCCCCATCAGGACAAAAACCAGCAACTGCAGGATGACGATGTCGAAACCGCTGCCGGTAAAGGCGACCGCCAGTGGCGGTGGTTTCATATGGCCCTCGGCGGTGTGGCGGATAACGGTATAGGTGTATTTCAACAGCGCCACGGCCAGCAGCAGGGTGATGATGATCCCCACGATGTTGGGTTTGGTCAGCAATGGCACCAGGGTGCAGATGGCGATGACCAGCAGGGGGTCGGTGTGGAACGGGTACCGGAAAAACGCCCCGAGCCGGTTCCAGAACGGTACCGCCTCGGTTGCGGCTCCGAGGTAGCGCATGACTCGGCTACAGTGTGGGCAAAGGGCCTGGCGTTTGCGGCTATCGGCATCGGGCATGCAGCGGCTGCAGTAATGAATCTGACACTCACCGCAGTGCCACTTGGCGGGGTCGCCCGGGTGGTAATGACAATCGTGTTTCACAATCAACCTGGTTCTGGTCCATCAGAGAATCGGGGCTTAATAATGACAGAAGCCTGGCCATCGCCACAATGGAACGGGTCGACAATTGTATGCGAACGGGCCCGGCGCATTCACCGGAGTGATCCCGAACATTCATGCAACAGAGGTTGAAGTCTCGCCAATCGCTGCAATAGTTATAGGTGACTTCTCATGCGGGCGCCTTTACCCCAATCTATTCCGGACCAGTTGGAGTACATTGGGGTAAGGGCGCTTGTATAGCCTTCCGGAATGCTCGGATAACGACGAAAAAGGAGGCATCTCATGTCGACTGACAGTCTTGGTAAAGACAGCCTGAATACCTTTTCCAGCCTCGAGGCTGGTGGTAAAACCTTCCATTATTACAGCCTGCCCAAGGCAGCGGACACTCTAGGGGATCTCAACCGTTTACCTTTTTCCCTGAAAGTATTGCTGGAGAACCTGCTGCGCAACGAAGACGACACCACGGTGGATCGCAGTCACATAGACGCCATGGTGCAGTGGATGAAAGACCGCAAATCCGACACCGAGATCCAGTTCCGTCCCGCACGGGTGCTGATGCAGGACTTTACCGGCGTACCGGGGGTGGTGGATCTTGCTGCCATGCGTGAGGCGGTGAAAGTGGCGGGTAAGGACCCGGCGATGATCAATCCACTGTCGCCGGTGGATCTGGTCATCGACCACTCGGTGATGGTGGACAACTTTGGTGATGCCTCGTCATTCAAGGACAACGTCACCATTGAGATGGAACGTAATCAGGAGCGGTATGAGTTCCTGCGCTGGGGCCAGCAGGCCTTCGACAATTTCCGGGTAGTCCCCCCCGGTACCGGCATCTGCCACCAGGTGAACCTGGAGTACCTGGGCAAGACCGTGTGGCAGAAAGAGCAGAACGGTAAGCACATTGCCTATCCGGACACCCTGGTGGGTACCGACTCCCACACCACCATGATTAACGGCCTGGGGATTCTTGGCTGGGGTGTCGGGGGTATTGAAGCCGAAGCCGCGATGCTGGGGCAGCCGGTGTCCATGCTGATTCCGGAAGTGGTGGGCTTCAAGGTCACCGGTAAGTTGCGGGAAGGCATCACCGCCACGGATCTGGTGCTGACGGTCACCGAAATGCTGCGTAAGAAGGGCGTCGTCGGCAAGTTCGTCGAGTTTTACGGCGATGGCCTGAAAGACATGCCCGTGGCCGACCGCGCCACCATCGCAAATATGGCGCCGGAGTACGGTGCCACCTGTGGTTTCTTCCCGGTGGACGAGCAGACCATCAAGTACATGCGTCTGACCGGTCGGGAGGAAGAGCAACTCGAACTGGTGGAAGCCTACGCCAAGGCGCAGGGCCTGTGGCGCGAACCGGGCCATGAACCGGTCTACACCGATAAGCTGGAGCTGGATATGGGCGAGGTCGAGGCCAGCCTTGCCGGCCCCAAACGGCCCCAGGACCGGGTTGCCCTGAAGAACATGAAGGCATCCTTCGAGCTGCTGATGGAAACCGCAGAGGGAACCGGCAGCCGCGAAGCCAACCTCGAATCCGAAGGCGGGCAGACCGCAGTCGGTGTCGAAGACAGCTATGAGCACCACGCCAGTCAGCCGCTGGAGATGAACGGCGAGAAAAGCCGGCTGGACCCGGGCGCCGTAGTGATCGCTGCGATCACATCCTGCACCAACACCTCCAACCCCAGCGTGATGATGGCCGCCGGCCTGATGGCCCAGAAAGCGGTGGCCAAGGGGCTGCAAACCAAGCCCTGGGTGAAAACCTCCCTGGCGCCAGGTTCCAAGGTGGTGACCGATTACCTGAGAGTCGGCGGTTTCCAGGACGATCTGGACAAGCTGGGCTTCAACCTGGTGGGTTATGGCTGCACGACCTGTATCGGCAACTCTGGCCCGCTGCCGGAGGCGGTTGAGAAAGCGATTAATGAGGGCGACCTGACGGTGGCCTCGGTGCTGTCCGGTAACCGCAACTTCGAGGGGCGCGTGCATCCGCTGGTGAAGACCAACTGGCTGGCTTCACCGCCCCTGGTGGTGGCCTATGCGCTTGCGGGTAATGTGCGCCTGGACCTGTTCAATGATCCCCTGGGGACCGACAAGGACGGTAAGCCGGTGTACCTGAAAGACCTGTGGCCCAGCCAGCAGGAAATCGCCGAAGCGGTTGAAAAGGTGAAAACCGACATGTTCCGCAAGGAATACGCGGAGGTCTTTGACGGTGACGACACCTGGAAAGCCATCAAGTTTCCGGAGAGCAAGGTGTATGAGTGGTCCGACACGTCCACCTACATCCAGCACCCGCCGTTCTTTGAGGGCATGGGCCCGGAGCCGGATCCCATAGAGGACATAAAGGAGGCCAACATCCTGGCCTTGCTGGGGGATTCGGTGACGACCGACCATATCTCCCCGGCCGGTTCTTTCAAGCCGGATACACCGGCTGGCAAGTACCTGCAGGAGCACGGGGTTGAGCCCCATGATTTCAACTCCTACGGCTCCCGCCGGGGTAACCATCAGGTCATGATGCGCGGCACCTTTGCCAACGTCCGCATCAGGAACGAAATGCTCGACGGAGTGGAAGGTGGTTATACCAAATACGTTCCGACCGGTGAGCAAATGGCCATCTACGATGCCGCCATGAAGTACCAGGAGCAGGGCACACCACTGGTGGTCATCGCCGGCAAGGAATATGGCACCGGCTCCAGCCGTGACTGGGCGGCCAAAGGCACTCGCCTGCTGGGTGTTAAAGCCGTGGTTGCGGAATCCTATGAACGGATTCACCGCTCCAACCTGATTGGCATGGGCGTCATGCCCCTGCAGTTCCCGGAAGGCGTGGATCGCAAGAGCCTGAAGCTGACCGGTGAGGAAACCATCAGCATTGAAGGGCTGTCCGGTGACATCAAGCCGGGTCAGAGCCTGAAAATGACGGTGAAATACAAGGACGGCTCCACCGAAACTTGTGACCTCAAGTCACGGATTGATACGGCTAACGAGGCGGTTTACTACCGCCACGGCGGCATACTGCACTATGTAGTGCGGGAAATGCTGAAGTCAGCCTGAATGTGATAACCCGGCAGGCTTTTGTCTGCCGGGCTTTTATCGTCACTTTTTCTGGTGGTCAGTCCAGGGGTAATTCGAGCCAGAACGTCGCGCCCTGTCCTTCGTTGGATTCAAAATCCACGTGGCCGCCCATTTGGGACATGATTTCCCTGGTAATCGCAAGTCCCAGTCCGGTGCCTCGTTTGCCCCGGGTGTCAGAGCTGTCGGCCTGGGCGAACTTCTGAAATATACGCGTTCGGAAATTGACCGGAACGCCAGGGCCATAATCAATGACCTGGATGCGAAGGTGATCCTGTTTGACCAGGGTTGATACTTGCACTTGTGATTTTTCCGGTGAGAACTTGATGGCGTTTGAGAGCAGGTTGCTCAGGGCCTGACCGAGACGATGGCGGTCAAAACAGACGATAAGATCCGGGTGGTTGTTTTTGTAAGTGACCGATATTGCCTGATCGACAGCGTATGTTTCCAGGCTTTCAATGCTTTCTTCTATCGCGGGTGAAATTGGCTGCCGTTCCAGATGCATGGTCATTTGTCCTGAAACGAGCTTTTCCATATCGAGCAAATCGTCAATCAGGTGTTTCAGTTGATTGCTGTTTCTGAAGGCAATCGTGATCATCCGATGAATAGCGTCGGGGAGCTCCCCGAGGGAGCCGCTGATAACCAGGCCGAGCGACCCGGCGAGGGAGGTTAATGGAGTGCGGAGCTCATGGCTGACGGTAGATATGAATTCATTTTTCATCCGCTCCACTCTCTTGCGTTCGGAGATGTCCTCAACAAGAGACCAGAGCAACGACTGTCCGGAAGTGCTCTTCATAAGGGCGCCTTGCATCCTGACGGGGTAGCAGGAGCCGTCTTTCCGAATCACCTCCTGTTCGAATGGGCCGTACCGCCCGAATTCCTTCAGATCCTGAATGGCCTGATCTCTTAATGGTTCGAATTCGCGCGGGGTATAATCCCAGTAATCAAGCGTGATGAATTCGTCCCGTGTATAACCGGTGTTTTCCAACAAAGCATGATTGGCATCAATCGGACGACCGGTGACATAGTCGCTCAATGCGATGCCAATGGGCGATAGCTTGAACAGGGCTCTGAGTTGCTGCTCGCTCTCCTCCAGCGCCAGTGTCACCCGTTTTTTGTCGTCAATATCGGCAATAAAGCCGTGCCAGATGGTGCTGCCATCGGGCAAACGCTCAGGGGTAGCGTGTCCTTCCACCCATTTCCAGTCATGATCCGGGCTTTTGACCCGGTATTGATGATTCCATATCTGGAGTGTTCTTTCGGAGTGACCGATGGATGCCAAAACGTGCGGTCGATCCTCCGGATGGAGGGTATTGAAGACTGTGTTGGCATCGGCTTTAGCGGCTAGCGGGCTGACATTGTAGATGTGCCGGATGCCTTCGCTGACATAGGGGAACGATGAATGCCCATTCGGAAAGGCACGGTATTGGTAAATCATGCCCGGCACGTTTTCGAGCAGCTTTCTGAGGGTGCTCTCGTGGGAATGTTGCTGGAGAAGACCGGCGATCCATCGGGCCATCAATACCACAAACATACGATCAGCCTCAGTGAAAGGGATCTTCCGGGGGCTGGCTGAGGAAAAATTGAGCGTACCAAACAGCCGGTTGTCCACTTCAATCGGGGCAGCGATGTAGCTTTCGAGTCCGAACTCTGTGTAGCAGCGGTGATGTCGAAACTCTGATTGGCCCATGTGGTCGATGGCCAGGTTGTCCCCCTGTCCCAGGAGCAGCGCGCAGTAGGTCTTTTCTACTGGAAGGGCGGTGCCGGACATCTGGCCGGATTCGGACGGGGCCTGAAACCAGCGGATGGTATAGATGTGACTTGTTATCTCGCTGACGATACCGACATCGAGCGACAGATGCTGTTTGCCCAGCTTCAGGGCCTTGTCAATTTTTTGGTCCAGGGTGCCGGAGGTTTCGACCGCTAACTCGTTGAGGATGGCAAGGGCGGTGTTCTGCCTTTCCAGACTTTGCATGACGTCCTTGGCATGCTTATGCGGCGAATCCGCTGGCGCTCCCTTTCCGGACTTGCTCATCCCGCCGTCTCCGTTTCTGGTTGTGTAGTGGCTGCTGTCTCGGGTGTTGGGAGTTCGATCCAGAAATGAGCTCCGTTTTGGTTGTAATAGCCAACGGTGCCGTTCATTAACGTTGCCAGCTCATAACAGATGGCGAGCCCGAGACCGGTTCCTTTCGCAGAACGTGCCGTTCCGGTTTCTGCTTGGGCAAAGCGTTTGAACACTTCCCCGGAAAAGGAGTCCGGTACCCCGGGGCCCTGGTCGCTGACGATAATTCTGATCCGCGAGGAAACGGTTCTCTCTGCCCATACGGACACTCTCCCGCCCTCGGGAGAAAACTTGATGGCATTGCTGATGTAGTTATCCAGGACCTGGCGCAGTCGATGGCTGTCGGCAAGACAGGTCAGGCCTTCTGTAAGATCGCATGTGAGAGTGACACCGTGGTCTGCTGCCATGGTAGCGTTGTCCGCAATGGCTTCTGCCACGATGGGAGCGAGCTCGCCCGCACAAATATCGGTTTTCATACTTCCTTCAGACAGCTTGTTCAGGTCCAGCAGGTCCGAAATCAGCAACTGCAGGCGTTCTCCGTTTCTGAGCGCAAGGTTGGCCATGGTTTGGGTTTTTTCTTGGAGCTGGCCTGTGGCCCCTGAAGCTATGAGGCGCAGGGCTCCGTTCATCGACGTCAGGGGGGTGCGTAATTCATGGCTGACCGACGACATAAAGTGGTCTTTCATGTGAGCCAGTGTTTCCCGCCCTCCCAGGAGCTGATTGAACGCCCTGGCAAGGTTCTTGACCTCTGAGGTTCCCACCTCCCTGAGCCGGAATGCGGAGTCCGGCTGTAATGACATTCGTTGAATACGGGCAGTCATTCGGTCCAGCGGCGACATGGTTGCCTTTGCCAGGGCATAACTGATAATCGCCATTACCAGGGCAATCAATAGGGTGATCATGGCAAAGCGAGAAAAGGATTCACGGGCGGGGACCGTTGCCCGGTCATAGGGAACGGCTCGCACAAACATCCAGCCCAGCCTTTGCAGATGATGGGTCGCATAGATGAGCAGCTCACCCCGAGAGTCCGTCACCTGACCAAATGTGATGCCGGATAAAGCAGCATCAATGAGCGCATCTTCTCCCGGAGCCGGTAACGGCAGGATGTCCTGCGAGCCGCTACCGGAATCCACTTGCAGGAAATTCTCGGCATCAATGATTCTCTGGGTCGCGCCCGCCGAAACATCGCTGTTGGATTTCTGTTCTGGCAGCAGGGTTGTCTGGGTGAGGTCGAGGGTGCCGCCGGCAAACCCTAGCAGTTGCCCTTGATCGGATAGAATGGGCGCCAGAAACGATAACAGCGGCTTGCCGGTAACCCTGCCGACAATTGGCTTGCTGACAAGCGGTTGACGTGTCGCAAATGCTTTCCTGAAGTGGGGGCGATCCTCGTAGCTGGTACCAATCCTGCCTGCGACATGGATGTTTTCAGCAATGGCGCGCCCCTTGTCATCGAACACCAGAAGGCTGGCGGGAAACAGTTCCCTCAGCGTTGATTGGCGATTGAGTGCGGCCTGTAGCTTCGCAGCAGGCGGTAGGGCATCCCCGTCTGGCAACTGGGAGGCAAACGCCGTCAGCGCATTGAGCCGAAGCTCAATTTTCTGGTCGACGCGTTCGGCCATGCGCCTGGTTTCCAGAATCTGTCGTTGGGTGAGGAGGTCTTCAAAGTCATTGACCAGTGCCTGATAGGCTATGCTGACAATGACAGCTACGGTAACCAGGCTGCTGCCCAGAATAATCAGGGCAACACGGCTGCCAAGAGAGAGGGAACCTGTGAATTTCAATGATGACCTCGCTGTGCTTGCCTTGACCGTGTTTCATGTCATCAAGACTAGCTGATATTACCGTAGAATATCAGGCATCTTTCAGCGCTTATTTCCGGGGTTTGTAATGGCGAAGGGTTCATCAGCCGATATTGCAGTCAAGCTCGAGAGCTTACGCCAGAGCTTTCGCGAAAAAGCCGTCAGGGATATGGATCAGCTTGATGAATTCCTCGCACGTATGGCCGACAGGAGCCTTGGTGCAGAGGAGCACCGCGCAGTCGTCAAGGCGATGTACCACCTGCTGCACCGGTTGTCCGGCTCAGCCGGGACATTCGGACTGGGGGCGCTGGGTTCAGAGGCACGACAACTGGAACAATCCCTGAAGCCTCTGATCGAGCCTGATCAAGGCACAGCACCGGGAACCGGCCCGACACCGAGCGTAGATGATGAACTGACGCCGGAGTTTTTCAGCCGTGCCCGTCAATTGCGAACGTTCCTGGAGCAGACGGAGAGCGCGTCATACGAGAGTGCCGATGACGTCCTCGCGGAACCCGTGGCGGCACGATCGGAAGCTGCTATCACGGTTTTTCTTTGCGACTTGCCTGAAGCTGTTGGTGTCTTCCTCGAACATACCCTTACAAACCACGGCTTCACGGTCGACAGGGTGGAAGTGTCGGACCTGTTGAATCTGAGCGGTGAGGTGTGTGCCGGAGCATTCGCAGTCATTACTCATGAAGCGTCAGTTGCCAGTATCTCCAGTGCCCTCCAGCTTCTGAAAAGACAATACGGCATCAGCTCCCCGCCACTGATCTGTACAGGAAGTCATAACGATTTTGATAGCCGATACGCCCTGGCGGAAATGGACGCTGATGCCCTGTTTTCGGAGCCTCTGGATGTGCCCTTGCTGGCGGAACGGATTGAGCGGCTGATCGATGAGCGAAGCAAGGCAGTGCCAGGCAAGGTGTTGATTCTGGACGATGACGAAGACCTGGCGAGACATTATCAGTTGGTATTGCAGGAGGCAGGATTTGAGGTGCATGCCATCAGCGATCCCGAGAAGGTACTCCTGGTGCTTGCTGACTTTCGTCCGGATATTATGCTCCTGGACGTTTGGATGGGGAATTACTCCGGAGTCACCATTGCGAAGCTGATTCGTTTTGAACCGGAATGGTTAAGCCTGCCGATTATCTACCTGTCCTCGGAAAAAGACAGGACTATCCAGCTCGAAGCGCTGGCTCAGGGCGGCGATGAATTCATGACCAAGCCTGTTTCAGATGATTACCTCGTCCGTGCTGTGCAGGTGCGGTGTTATCGGGCCAGGCAGCTCAATCAGTTGGTCATACGCGACAGTCTGACCGGTTTGTTGAAACATTCCGTCATCAAGCAGGAAATCGAGACGGAGCATGCCCGTTGTCTGCGTATGGGGCATGTCTCGACTGTGGCAATGATCGACCTGGATCATTTCAAACAGGTCAATGACCGGTATGGTCATCGCACCGGGGACCATGTCATAAAGGCGCTTGCGAACCTTCTCCGGCACCGTTTGCGGTCAACCGATTTAATCGGTCGATATGGCGGAGAGGAGTTTGTTGTGGTTTTGCCTGAGTGCACCGAGGGTACGGCAATCGATGTTCTCGGCAAGATCTGTAATGGGTTCTCGGAAATCCAGTTTGCCACCAGTGAAGGGGAGATCTCGGTGACGTTGAGCGCCGGGGTGGCGGAACTCAATGCATTCAAGACAGCGAATGATGCACTGAGTGCTGCTGATGAGGCGTTGTACTGGCGGAAAACGGCGGGCCGTGACGGAGTCACTGCCTGGCACCCGCAACCATGACACATGGCCGATACCTATGAAGATACTGATTCTGGAAGACGACAAGCCGTTGGCCGATCTACTGGAAACGATCGTCGCAGGCCTCTATCCGAGCGCCAACATTTTCGTTCTGGATAATGTCGGTGCCGCAACGGAGCAGTGGTTGAAGCAGGGCGCAGATCTGATCGTTCTTGACTGGAATCTGCCGGATGGTTCCGGGCTTGATCTGGTCAAGATAGTCCGGAAAGAGGACGACGATACGCCACTGGTCATGATCTCAAGCCGTTCTGACAGGGATTCCGTGGTGGCAGCGGCTCATTACGGAATCAACGGGTACATTACAAAACCCTTCAGTGTCGAGCTGGTCAGTCAGAGGTTGGCGGTACTGATCAGTCCGGAGACGATCGCCCGGGATTTCGAGCCCGATCTCGACCGGTTGCTGGAAGCCTCGGTCGATACAGTGATCCAGCTTCCTACATCAATTGATACCGCGTCCGTTCTCGATCTGATGGCCCGAAAACAGGAACTTTCACCAGTAGATCTGGTGGAGCTTTGGTCGGGGGAAGTGGCGCTGGTCACCCGTATCCTGGATGTCGCCAACAGTGCTTCTTTTCAGAAAAGCGGCGAGCCTGTTGGCAATATTCGCAGTGCAATCGGAACCATTGGCGTGGATATGGCGTTACAACATGCGCTGGCACTGTCGCTGGACGTGTCCGGCCACCTCAAGGACAAACGGCTCTCGACCAAGGCGGAAGGCTTCCTTGATATGGTTGAAAACGTGGCGAGGGAAGCTCGTCAGCTGGCCGGCGACATGCGCCTGGATCAGTCTGAGTTCCACAGCGCCGCGTTGCTGAGTCGTATTGGTGAACTGGCCGTTTTGAAGGTCATGCAGCAATTTGTCGACGGCGGTGGAACGCTCACTGACGAACAGCTTGAAAACGGGCTAAAGGCATGGGCGCAGGCCTACGGCAACCGGTTAAAAGTGCAGTGGCGTCTGCCAATTCAGTTGCGCAATCTGGTGGGTTCCGTCCACCTGCTAACCAGGGACACAACCAGTGAATCGGCACTGGTTATGCGTACTGCAGCTCTGAGGGCGCGGGGCGAGCAAAGCTCCCCTGAGTGCCAGCGATTGTTGCGAAGGCTGGGACTGGATCACGATGACAAGGGGCGGGGGAATGAGTAAGCGCAAGGCAGTACTACAGAAGATTCTGTATGTTGAAGATGAAGAGGATATTCGTGCGGTTGCGGAACTGGCCCTGGAGTCCGTGGGTGGCTTTACTCTCAGGAGCTGTGGCTCGGGGCAGCAGGCCCTTCGTGAAGGGCCTGAGTTCGCTCCCGACCTCATTCTGCTGGACGTCATGATGCCCGGAATGGACGGCCCGTCAACATTGGAGGCCCTGATGGAGATCCCGGCCCTGGCGGATACACCCGTTATTTTCATGACGGCAAAAGTTCAGAGCGATGAAGTGGCCTACTACAAGAAACTGGGCGCGATAGATGTTATTCCCAAGCCGTTCGATCCCATGAGTCTTGCAGCCCAGATACGCGGTATCTGGGCGAGAACGGTTGATTGATGTATCGGCAGGTTCTGACTCGGAGGAGCTGTCTGAAGAGGCAAATTCCGGTAAGCTGATAGTGTCTTTCGTCAATCTGGCACTTTCTGGAGATGCACCATGCCTGCCGATATTTCCCGGGATGAACTACTTACCAAACTGAACCTGGAAACCTCCCTGATAAACTGGCATGACCTGCAGACCTATTATGCCCGTGGGCATGTGGTGCGTGTTGCACCCGACCTGGATTTGCTGGATGTTGCTGCGGAGCTTGCCGCCGACAATAAGGCGCGTTTTGAACAATGGATGAAAGACGACCGGATCGGCGATGTGCCGCCGGACATGGCCCGTGCCTGGTATGACCGCAACGCCGAGCTGTGGGCGGTGGTTGTCGCGCCCTGGGTACTGGTGCAGGATCAGCCCAACCATGCGCTCCACTGACCGGAGCGGGTGGACACGGTGAAGCTTCACTACTTTCATGGTCGCGGGCCCCTGCGCGCCCTGGTGATGGTCCGTGACGGGCGGCGGGTAGAGCTGTTCGTCAAGCCAGTGGGTGAGGATATCTGGGCACTGGTTGCCCTGAGTGGCGCCCAGTCCGGCCAGCCGGAAAAACACCGTTGCCAGGGACCCTATCGCAGTATCGGTCAGGCCGAAGCTGTATTACGGGCGGTGGCCGGGGCGTTGCTGGAAAGCGATTATCAACCACGGCCGGGAGACCATGTGGTGTGGTCGGTTCCGGCCCAGCGTCTGGCCCGCACTATTCGCACAGACAGGACGGCCAGTGACGGCAACTGCCTGTTTGATCCCGATCAGTACGAACCTATCGGCTGAATCTCTCCATTTCTTCTTTTTCGAGGACGTCATGCTAACCGGCGCATTGCTGATTCTTGCCCCTTTGTTTCTGGGGTTTGCCCTGGCCCTGGAAAACCGCCGGTTAATGACCGCGATTCACTATACCGTGGAAGGTCTGGTGTATTTCATCCTTGCGCTGTTGGGGCTGGGACTGGGGCAGATGGAGGGGCTTGCCCAGCAACTGGGCAACATGGCCGTTCAGGTGGCCGCTCTGGTGGTCGTGCTGTTGCTGGCAAACATGGCAGGGCTGTGGCTCTTCCATCGCTGGCAACCGATGGAAGTGGAGACAGACGGGGATGCGCCCCGACCGGGCTATCGGCGCCTGTTCCTGGCCGGTCTGAAGCCCCTGGCTGCCGTGGCCGTGGGTGTGCTGGCCGGGTATTATTTGTTGCCTGACCTGCCGATGGCAGAAGACCTGGCGACCTGGTCGCTGATGTTGCTGCTGTTTCTGATCGGGCTTCAGTTACGCAATGCCGGCTTGTCGTTGCGCAAGTTGCTGATGAACCGACAGGGGCTGGGTATCGCCCTTGCCATGGCGGGCAGCTCTTTGTTGGCGGGGTTGGCACTGGCACCCTGGATGGATCTGGCCTGGCATGAGTCCCTGGCGCTGGCTTCCGGCTTTGGCTGGTATTCGCTGTCGGGCATTGTGGTGGGCGATGCCCTGGGCCCGGCCTGGGGCGGGGTGGCTTTCCTCAACGATGTGATCCGCGAAATCATCGCCCTGGCCATCATTCCACTGCTGATTGTCAGGCGACCGGCCATGGCGATTGGCTACGGTGGCGCCACCGCCATGGATTTCACCCTTCCGGTCATACGCAGCAGCGGCGGGCTGACCTGCGTGCCGGTGGCCATCGCCTCCGGCTTCGTGCTGTCCTTCCTGTCTCCGGTACTGATGGGAGTGTTCCTCTCCCTGGGCTGATATAGGGAGGGGCGCACGGTCATCAATGCCCGGGGAAGAACGTCCTCAGACTGTTTTGATAGGTGTGGGCCAGTACCTCCGAAAGCGGCAAATCCTTCACTTCGGCGATTTTCTCCGCCACAAACGGGATATAAAACGGTGCGTTCTCCCGTCCGCGATAGGGCACCGGTGTCAGGAACGGCGCGTCGGTTTCCAGCAGGATCTGCTCAATGGGCGCCATACGTACGATGTCCCGCACATTTTCCGCCTTGTTGAAGGTGGTAATGCCGTTGAATCCCAGGCACCAGCCCTGATCCAGGGCGTACTGGGCAAGCCCCGGCCCCGAGGTGAAGCTGTGAATGACGCCGCGACGAGTCAGGGTGTCCTCGAATTCGCCCAGGATGGCAATGGTGTCTTCGTCCGCTTCCCGGCTATGGATGACTACCGGCCTGTCCGTATCACAGGCGATCTGGAGCTGACGGCGGAACACCTGCCGCTGAACCTCCCGGTCGGCGTTGTCATAGAAGTAATCCAGTCCGATTTCGCCGACCGCAACGATCTTCTCGTCCCCGGCGTGGGCCCGGATTTCGGCTTCCGCCGCATCGGAGTAGCTTTCTGCATCATGTGGGTGAATGCCCTGTGTGCCATAGACCCAGGGGGCAATCTGACTGAGCTCACGGACCCGGGCAAGGTTGTCCGGTGACACTGCAATGGTGATCACTTTCTCAATGTTGACCCGCTGCGCCTGCTCCAGGGTTTCCTCCAGGGGGCGGTCCTTGAGGTAATCCAGGTGGCAGTGGGTCTCAATGATCGGATGATCAAATACGGGAATCTCGCGACGTTTCTTACTCATTGCCAGCTACTACACTCCATCGCAACCAGGAATTTGGCTGCTATTCTGAAAGTTTGGTCAGGCAAGTTTAACAGCTTGTACGATTGTTGACCTGTATAGCATTGATAGGAAACTGCAGGGCGCCCTGGAACAGGGCTCCAAGTTAACGAAACGGAGAGCGCATGCATATTGTCGTCGTTGGTGGCGGTGTGGTGGGTATGACCACGGCTTATGAGCTGAATCGCAGGGGCCACCAGGTCACGGTGCTGGAGCGCCACGGAGTAGCGGGAAACGAAACCAGCAAGGGCAATGCAGCCCAGCGCTCCTACGGCGTGGTCTACCCCTGGGCCGATCCGGCCATGGTGTTCAAGGCGCTGCCCTGGCTGTTCAAGCAGGATGGCCCCCTGAAATTGCGGGTGCCGCCCTCTGTGGAAACACTCAAGTTCATGTTTGCGACCCTGCGTTATGCCTGGTCCCCGGGTCTGTTCGGCCTGAACCGGCGTGCGATGTTACGGCTGGGCATGCACAGCCGGGAGCGATTTCTGACCCTTGAAAAAGAGCTGGATCTGGCGTTCGATGGCGCCCACCAGGGCTTGCTCCATCTGGCCAGCACGCCGGAAGCACTGGAAGGCTACCGCGCCACGCACGAACTGCTGAATGAGTTGGGCATCCCCTCCCGTCTGCTGACACCGGAGGAAGTCCGGGAAGTCGAGCCGGGCATGGTGGGCGACGGTCCACTATACGGCGCACTGCGCTACGACACCGATGGCACCGGCGACTGCCACCTGTTCTCCCGGGAACTGGCGAAAGCCTGTGAGGAAAACGGCGTGACGATCCGCTACAACATTGAGGCGGAAGAGTTGATTGCCGGCGATAACAAAGTCAGGGCCGTCACCCTGCGAAGAGCCGGCGGCTTGCTGGAGACCCTCGAAGCTGATGCATTCGTGATCAGTGCCGGCTGCTGGTCAAACCACCTGGTGAAACCCTTGGGGCTCGACCTGCCGATATACCCGGTCAAGGGGTATAGCCTGACCGTACCTTTGAAAGATCCGGCCCGCGCTCCGGTCTCTACCATCCATGATGATAACTTCAAGGTTGTCTCCACCCGCCTTGGCAACCGCCTGCGAGCCACCGGATTCGTGGAACTGGCCGACTTCAACCGCGACATCCCCGAGGCAAGGCTGGCGACGATCCGCAAATCCGTGGAATCCAGATTCCCGGACTGCGCCGATCTCGACGCCGCCGAGAGCTGGACCGGCTTCCGCCCCATGACTCCGGACGGCCCAGCCATTATCGGTCGGGGTCCCAGAGAGAACCTGTACCTCAACACCGGCCACGGCACCTTCGGCTGGACCCTGTCGGCTGGCAGCGCGGATGTGATTGCTCAGGTGATCGACGGAAAGGAGCCAGCGGTTTGTCTGGACGCTTTCAGGCCCGGACGATTCAGGGAATGATTCGACAAGCCAGTGCCTTGTCGGCAAATTTACACGACCCGGCAGAAAGTGTTTACAGCCGGTGGCAGCGACTCAACCAGTGGTTGTCAGCGCACCAGATACTGTGGCGACCGACGCCGTATACGGATCCCCGACCGGCCTGGACGGTACAACACCGTGACCTTGCCTGTGACATCGAAGGACTCAGTGACAGTGCCTGTGAAGCCTTCGACGACTCCCCCGAACAGCTGGCGGAGCGGCTGGCGAGGTTTTTGCCATCCCTCGGTGAAAGACAATCGCTGGTGGCACTGCCCGCCATGGCGGATCAGCAGGCAACCGTTGCGGCGAGCACGCTGCCGGAAACCCGCGCCACCGATATGCCGGGTCGCAAGCGCCTGCAGGCCGGCGCATTCGCTGCCGCAGTCTCACCGCTGACAGAGTCCGTCGTGGACTGGTGTTGCGGCAAGGGGCATCTGGCCCGCACACTTGCGGCGCAGTGTCCCACACCGATTACAGGGTGGGAGTGGGATGATGCACTGGTGGCCGATGGTAATCGCCTGGCCCGCCACTTCAATGACGACGTTACCCTGCACCGGCAGGATGTCATGGCCCCGGATCTCACCCTGTCTGAGGGGGCTCACGGCGTGGCGCTTCACGCCTGTGGGGACCTGCATCGCAGGCTGATTCGCAAGGTTTGCGAGGGCGGCGCGGCCCGGGTGAGTTTCTCGCCTTGTTGCTATCACCTGACCGCCACGGCGGACTACCGGCCGCTGGCGGAGCGGGTCAACGGCTGCAAGGATACTTTGGCGCTGAGCCGCAGTGAATTGAGGCTGGCGGTTAGGGAAACGGTCACGGCGCCGGCCCGGGTAAGGGCGGAAAGATCGCGTATCAGAAGCTGGCGCCTGGGCTTTGATGGCTTGCAGCGCGCCCTGCGCGGGATCGATGATTACCTGTCTGTGCCTTCCCATCCGGCGTGGCTGGCGGGTGAGGATTTCGAGGCATTCTGTCGCTGGGCTGCGGAAAAGAAAGGGCTGGTATTGCCGGCAGGGATCGACTTTCACTATTGGCAGACCTTCGGCGAGCAGCGATTCTCTCAGGTTCGTCGCCATGAACTGGTGCGCCACCTGTTCCGCCGGCCACTGGAACTCTGGATGGTGCTGGATTACGCGCTGTTTCTGGAAGAGCAGGGATACCAGGTCAGGCTGGGTACCTTTTGTGACCGTGCGCTGACGCCCCGCAATATTCTGGTCGATGCCGTCAGGGCTTGCGGTAGTCCACCCGTTCCACACAGCCGTCCTTGAAGTACACGTAGGTCAACTCGTACAGCGCCCCGTAGTATTTGGTGTGGTACACCCAGGTTTCCTGGGGTGTCGGATAGGTTTCGGGCGGGCGTCCAAAGGCCCTCAGGACATGGTCTTTAGTCATCCCTTTCACCACCTGATTGCGGGTCAGATAGGTGCGCAGATCGGTCGAGTTGATGAAACGGCAGGTGCCTTCACTCTCCTGGCGGGCTGACTGTCTCTCCTCCTCGTCGGTTTCCGTTGGGGCCGATGCTTCTGGCAGGTTATCGCCAAAACTGCCGCCAATGCGATTGTCCCGAATGGTGACGGTTTCGGAGTTCTCTCCGCAGGGCTGATCCGAGAAGCTGGTGCCGGTGTCGGTCTTGCAGCGGTAAACCTGCGCCTGTGCGGCGATCGGCAAGGCCATCAACACCAGCAGTGACATCAGACGGATCATCACATTCCCCTGACACAGACAGAAAAGGCGCCCGAAGGCGCCTTCACGTAGAGGATAGCTTACTGGTTAATCAGCGGCTAACCTGGATACGGGCCTCAACCCGACGGTTCTGGGCGCGGCCTGCCGGCGTATCGTTGCTGGCAATCGGCTCTGCCTCACCGTACCCGGTGGCACTGACGCGGTCTTCATCCACACCCAGTGACTGGGTCAGACGATCGGCAACCGCCTCGGCACGACGCTGGGACAGGTCGCGGTTGTAGGCTGCATCACCAGTGCTGTCGGAGTGACCGGCAATTTCCACGGACGTTTCCGGATGCTCGGCCATGAAATCGGCGACCTTGCGGATTTCCGAATCGTAGGTGTTGTCGATCACCGAGCTGTTGTTGGGGAACTGAACGCGAAGCTCAATGGTTTCCACGGTTTCAGTCACGCCTTCGCAACCGGTTGAATCAACCTCGGCGCCGGCTGTGGTGCCCGGGCACTGGTCTTTACTGTCAACCACGCCATCGTTGTCGCTGTCCAGTTCGCAGCCCTTGCTGTTGACGCTGGCACCGGCCGGAGTGTTCGGGCATTCGTCGCGGCTGTCCGCAACACCGTCGTTGTCACCGTCCAGTTCGCATCCGGCGCTGTCCACAGAGGCCCCTGCAGGGGTACCCGGGCACTGGTCGCGATTATCCGCTACGCCATCGTTATCGGCATCAGCAGGCTTCGGCTCCGACGTGGTGCGGTGGAAAGCCAGGCTCAGGCCCAGGGATACCTGGGTATCGAATGTACTTTCATCGATGCCGTGGAATTCGCGCAGGTCACCGCGAATGGATACCAGATCGCTGACGTTATAACGAACGCCTGCACCCACGTTGACGCGGGTCTCGTCGTGGTCGGAACCGGCGGTTTGCACTGCGAGCACGTCATCACCGAAATCGGCGTGGCCGGCACCCAGAGAAACATATGGGTTCCAGGCTTCGTCCTGACCGGCAAAGTAGTAGGTGCCGTCGAGACGGATTTCGTCGAAGTCGGAAGAGCCGGGGCGGTATTTACGATCGGCATCGGCACGGGAGTAAACCGCTTCGACCGCCCAGTTCGGAAGGAACCGGTACTCTACACCGACACCAAAGGTGCCGGTCTCACTCAGGTCGCGCTTGTCATCAAACAGCTGGTAAGCGGCGAACGGGTTGAGATAGAGAGATTGCTGATCGTCGGCCAGAGCCGGAGTTGCAAGGGATGCAGCCAGAGTGGCCACGGCAAGTGGGCGCATGATGTTCATGCAGAACCTCCTGTTCAGTTATCGTTAACAGCGACTTGTGAGAGTTGCTTCAAGTTTCCTGACGTTGAATTTACGTGACAGGTTTCAAAAAAACAAAAAAAGTTACACGACCGTCATTGTACGCATGGCCTGCCACAAACGGATCTGGCTGATCAGGCCACGACGGTGAAGTACAGATGCGCGCTTTTTTTGCTGAAGTTCAGGGTTTCGCCGGAATCGAAGCGTACTTCAAACGCGCTGTCGTCTTCCGAGATAACCGCCCCCTCACCGAATATGGCGTGGCTCAGCCGCTCCCGGGCCCACAGTGGTGCACCACTGGCTTTGGGATCCTGCTGCGTCCCTTCGAGTGTCACCGCTTCGCGGTCCGCATAACGATTGGCAACCGGCGTCAGCGGTGAGCTCGCCCGGAAGGCATCGGTGTCGTCGTCAGACCTCTGGTCAAGCCAGGCGCCAAACTCCGCGGACAACGGGAAGCACAGTTCGTTGATGAACCGGCTGGGGCCCAGGTCGCCATCCAGGTGAGGTTGGGTGCTGGCCGGACGGGTGATCAGGTGCAGTTGTTCCCGTGTCCGGGTCATGGCTACGTACAGCAGTCTGCGTTCGCTCTCCATAAAGGCGCGGGGATCATCTTCGGCCCGGGGACTGTAGGGCAGGTATTTTTCCTGGAGTCCGGGGAGGATGACGATGGGCCACTCCAACCCCTTGGTGCGATGGATGGTGGATAGCAGTACCCCGTGGCTGGTGGTCTCGCTGGCCTGTTTTTTCAGGGCCTTGAGGTGTTGCAGGGCGCCGCTGGCATCCACGTCGAGACCTTTCAGGTAGTCGCGGAAGCCGTGGATGGTATCGATACGCTCATCCGCAGCTTCGTGGGTCAGTGCCAGGCTGCGGATGCCCTCGTACAGATCCGTGTGTTCGGCGTAGACCGCAATTGCATTGGACACCGGTCCTCGGTAGCCCAGCAGACGGGCCAGCACCTCGCCCAGTTTACGCAGTTTTTTTGCCGCCATGGGTGCCAGTGCATCGAAGTCCAGCGCCAGCAGCCGTTCGTGCCAGCCGGTGCCGAAACCGGACAGGAAGCTGGCGAGCTGCTCCAGTTCCGGCTCCTTCAGACCAACATGGGGAAAGCGCAGGAGTTGCCGCGCCACGGTCAGGCGATCCTCCGGCGGCAGTTTTTCCAGCTTTCCGGCAATAACCGTCAGCAGTGCGCCGACCGCCTGAATTTCACGGCTGAACAGGGCGCCCTTGCCAGCGTCGATACGGTAAGGGATCTGTCGGGCCAACAGTTTCAGCTCAATGGGTACGCTCTGGCTCCAGACCCGGAACAGAATGGCGGTGTCTGCCCGTTGCTCGGCAGCCTGCTGCTGGAGGATCTCCAACACGGTGTCGCTGTCACTGCCGGACTCGTGCAGGGCGATACCGGTGTCCGGCGTGGAGGGGTGGGAGTGGCAGAGCACGTCCTTGCGACCGGTATTGTGGCAGATCAGGTGGTTGGCCAGCAGGGCCACCTGATGACCGTAACGGAAGCTGTAGCTCAGGGTCTGTTCCAGCGGGCTTTCGAATTCGTCGCTGAAGCGTTTGAGGATGAACTCCGGTTTGGCGCCGCGAAATTCGTAGATGGTCTGGTCCGGGTCCCCGACCACGGTGACGCGGGCCCGTTCGCCGGCGACGTAACGCAGCAGCAGGTGCTGGATTTCGTTGGTGTCCTGGTATTCGTCCACCAGGATCAGGTCCATCTTGTTGCCCACCAGGCGTTGCAACGGCGGGTTCTGGTGAATCGCCATCACCGGTTCATACAGCATGTCAGCGTAACTGATGCGACTCTGGCCTTTGCGCCACTGCTCAAAGCTGTGGAACAGGTCGATCAGGTAGCGATGCTTGTCGGAATACCCCAGTTCCTCGAAGACCACGTCCACCGGTGACAGGGTGGTTTTCACCAGATCGATGAAACTGGTGGCGGTTTCCACAAAGTCTTTCTTGTTGCGGCGGATGTCATCGGCCAGGTCCTCCGGTGCCAGTCGCCGGGTCAGTTGCCAGGCCTGATAGCTGATTTCCTGCTCACTCAGGATCTTGTCGGAGAACCCCGGCAGATAGCCCTCCCGCACGAACCGCTTGTACAGTCGCAGGCCCATGGCGTGGTAGGTGCGGATTTCCGGCGTCGCCAGGCCCTGATGCCGGGTGACTTCCTGCAGCTTGTGCTCGAAATCCGCCCGCGCGCTGCGGTTGAACATCAGCACCAGCATGCGGTCGGGATCGTGGCCCTGTTCCAGCAGGTAGCGAATGCGCCAGGCCAGGGTGGAGGTCTTGCCGCTGCCGGCCACGGCGGTAATCACCGAATGCTCATAGCCTGCAGTGATGATGGCGCGCTGCTCGTCGGTGAGGAAGTCCGGCAAGCGGGTAGTTTCGGGTATGTCGGGTCGGGTTGGCATGGTGCGTATTGT
This sequence comes from Marinobacter alkalisoli, assembly GCF_045449795.1. Classification (NCBI taxonomy): domain Bacteria; kingdom Pseudomonadati; phylum Pseudomonadota; class Gammaproteobacteria; order Pseudomonadales; family Marinobacteraceae; genus Marinobacter; species Marinobacter alkalisoli. The sequence continues at coordinate 29,902 of NZ_JBJJLB010000044.1, read as the reverse complement.
ACCGGCCTTTTCCTGTTCTGATAGCGTAAAGGCGGACGTTATCACGGTCATTTCTGATAAAATGCATCGCTATGATGACATCCGACCTACCTGCCACACATGCCATGAGTGAAACCGAAACATCGCCGGCTCTGGTGGTCGAAGGTGGCGCCATGCGGGGTATCTTCGCTGCCGGTGTCCTTGACGCCTTCCTCGAGCATGAATTTCAGCCCTTTGCACGGGCATATGGCGTTTCTGCGGGCTCCACCAACCTGATCAGCTACCTGTCGGGTGATCACGGCCGCAGCCGGAAAGTTATTACGGGCCATGCCTGCCAGCGCGAATTCATTGACTGGGCGCGGTTTATCCGCGGTGGGCATTTGTGCGACGTACACTGGCTGTGGCACCAGTCCTTTTCAGACGTGCCGCTGAACCTTCGGAAATATCTGGAGGGGGACACCGAGCTGTGGGTGACGACGACCTCGATCCGCACGGGCGAAGCCTGTTATTTCCGGATTGATGAACACAACCTGCACGATGTGTTCACCGCCTCCTGCTCGATACCCATTGCCTTTCGTGATTACCCAACCGTCAATGGCGAACCCATGACCGATGGCGGTCTGGCGGATTCCATTCCGGTCATCAAGGCCTACGAGGATGGTGCCAGGGACATTACCGTGGTGCTGTCCCGGCCCCTTGGCTACCGCAAGAAACCGTCCAGGTTCCCGTCTGTTTCCCAGCGGATTTTCCGTGATTATCCGGCACTGGCGGAAGCCTCACTCCATCGTGCGGAGCGATACAACGCCACCCTGACCTTCATTCTCAACCCGCCCGAAGATTGTCGTATTAGGGTGATTGCACCCCCTGAAGACTTCCCCGTGGGCCGACTGACCCGAAAGCAGGCGTACCTGGATACCGGTTACCGGCAGGGGCATGAGGCGGGCCTGAGTTATCTGGAGTCCGCTAAGCAGAGGTTGTGTCATTGAATCAGACATCAGAACCCGTGGATGGAGCTGCCTGGCTGCGTCTTCGCAAGCAGTTGATGGCGGCCGGCCACCGTCGCCTGGTATTGATTGAGGGCGACCGTCAGGCCGCCGTGGCCTGGTTGCGGGCCCTGTTTGACCGGTGGCCGGAAGGTGACGCTCTGGCTGGTGTCTGGAGCGGCCCTGCCGACGAGTCCCCCTGTAGCGAGTTGTGTGCTATCCGCCCGGTTGAAGGCCGGCAATGGCTCGGGCGGGAGCTGGATTTAGTGGTGTGGGATGGCTGGCACGGCAATCCGCCGGACAGTCTCGCCGCGCTGGCGGGCACCCTGAAAGCGGGTGGCTTGCTGTTCTGGTTGATGCCACCCCTGGCTCAATGGGCCGGTTTTGACGATCCGGATTATCGCCGTACCGGACTGGATGGCGCGGATGATCACCCTTTTGCAGCCCGGATGTCCGAGCTTCTGGCGAGCTCACCCGATGTCATCCGCGTAAATCCGCAGCAGGGTGGAGTAGTTGATTTACCGGCGGTGCCGGTGCCGCAAACCCCGTTTGAAATCATGGAATCCGGGGATCAACGACGCCTCGTTGATAATCTGGTGCAGACCGGGCAGGGGCGCCGGCGGCGCCCGCTGGTGATTACCGCGGATCGGGGGCGGGGCAAGTCTGCCGCGCTGGGCATGGCGGCCATCAAGTTATTGGAACAGGGGCGGCGTCAGGTGATGGTGACGGCGCCAACGGAGGAATCCGTGGCAACCCTGTTCCGCCATGCCCGCCTGGCTGCGGGTGATTCCGGTTATACGGACACCCCGGAAGGGGATGTTGTTCTCGCCAATGGTGGTCGGCTCAGTTACCTGACACCGGATCAATTGCTGGACGGGAAGCCAGACGCGGAACTGGTGATGGTCGACGAAGCCGCCGCCATTCCCGCCAACCGCCTGGCGCGGATACTGCTGGGCTGGCCTCGTGTGGTGTTTGCGTCGACCGTTCACGGCTATGAAGGGGCCGGCCGGGGCTTTGCCATCCGCTTCCGAAAGGTGCTCGACACACAAACGCCCCAGTGGCGGAAGACCACCCTCAAAACCCCGATACGCTGGTCCGGTTCCGACCCCCTGGAACCGTTGATTGCCAGACTTTTCCTGCTGGACGCGGATGCCCCGGCCGAGGTGCCGGAGTCCGGGGAGGTCAGCATTGAGCGCTGGTCACCGGCCCACGCCAGCGAGCAGGATCTGGCGGAAGCCTTTGGCCTGCTGATCAATGCCCACTATCGGACCACACCCGCTGATTTGCGCCAGTGGGTGGATGATCCGGACGCTATCAGCTGGCGACTGACGATCAACGGCCAGCTGGCGGGAGTGCTGTGGGCCGCCCGTGAGGGTGGCTTGTCTCCGGAACTGGCCGGACAGGTGATGCGCGGCAGCCGTCGTCTGCGGGGGCACCTGTTGCCGCAGTCCCTGGCCAATCACAGTGGCTTTGCGGAAGCGGCGTCCCGCTCCTGGTTGCGTGTGGTGCGGATCGCGGTGAGCGAACAGTGCCGGTTTCGTGGCCTTGGCAAGCAACTGGTGGCCAGTGCCGCCGAGTATGCCGGGGCTGCCGGTTACGATGGTCTGGGCACCAGTTTCGGGGGCAGTGAGGCATTGATCCGTTTCTGGCAACGAGCCGGACTGACCCTTGTCCGCGCCGGCATGAAGCGCGAAGCCAGCAGCGGAGAGTATCCGGTCCAGATGCTGGTTGGCACCTCGGATGGCGCCCGGGCGTTGGTATCAAAGCTCAACGACCGGCTGTCGGAACACTGGCCGACGCTGGTTCCCCTGAATTGGCGGGATATGGAGCCGGGGGTGTTGCGGCTGATGACGGCCGAGCTGGCGACCAGCGCCGCATTGAGTGAGGACGATGTTCGGGACCTCCATAGCTTTGCCGACGGCTACCGTGGCTTTGAACTGACGGTTCCGGTTTTGCGGAAAGTCAGTCTGACGCAGGGTTTTTCCAGCATTCTGGCCGTGAGTGACGATGCGGATCTGTGGTGTCGTCGGGTGATTCAGGGCTGGTCCTGGCCCGAACTCCAGCACGCCGGTTTGTGTCGTGGACAGAAGGACGGTGAGACCCGGTTACGCCAATTGACGGGCAAACTCCTGCAACAGTCACGGAACTTGTGACCGGCTCGATTTAATTGCCCGCCAGAGCTGCCCAGAATACGGGCAATAATATCCGACAGAGACCCTATCATGGCCAAGGAAGCTGGCGCCGTTCATCCCGTATTCATTCTATCCCTTGTTTTCAGCCTGTTTGCTGCCGGCTGTGCCTCCGATCCCGAGACGGGCATCAGCCCGGAGGTCAGGGCAGCGATGGCAACGGATGACGGCGGTGAGACGCCGCTGATGGTCGCTGCACAGAACGGCAACCGTCGGCTGGTTGAGTTATTCCTGTCCGCCGGAGCCAAAGTGAATGCCACGGATGCGGACGGCTCCACGGCGGTGATCCGGGCTGCCAGAAATGGCCATCTGTCGGTGGTCAGGGTGCTGCTGGCGGCCGGCGCCAATGTCAACGTCAGCCAGGGCGGCCGCTCCTTGCTGATGCACGTGGTCGACAGTGGCGACATGCTCACGGCGGAAATGTTGCTGGCGGCAGGGGCTGACGTGAACTACCGGTCCGGGGATGGCATGACTGCCCTGGATGTGGCCCGGGAAAATGGCAACCGTGACCTGGAAATGCTGTTGATCCAGGCGGGTGCAACGTTATAGATCGGCCATACTCGGGTTCACCGGGCTCAGGTCAGTGAGTCAATGGCCTTCTCATCAGTGGCATAGATATGTTCTTCCCTGATCAGTTGTGAGAGCCCTGACCGTGAAAGCGCTTCCCGGACGGCAAGTTTGGGGCCGGACAGGCAAAGCGTGATGCCTCTTGAGTCAAGGAAAGACCAGATATCTCGTAGCGTGTCGAGCCCCGTGGAATCCACCTGGTTCAGTGACGATGCCGAGATCAGCAGCACTCGAATGTCCGGATCGGCGTCTACTTTTTTGCGGATGTAGCGCTCGAGCATCGGGGCGGTCAGATAGGTCAGTGATGCGTCCATGCGCACGCCCAGCACCCCTTCGGCAATCGGCGGAAGCTCGTAGAGTTTTCGGTCGCGAAATCCGCCGCTCTCATGGACACCCAGTTCAATGATGCGGGGAATGGCGTGGTGGTGGAGGAAGGCCAGCAGGGAGGCGCCCATTCCCGCCAGGATTCCCCAATACAGATTGGGTACGGTCGCCAGGGTCACGATCAGTGTGACCAGCGCAACAAAGCCGTCCTTGGGGTTGTCCCGGCAGAGTCGGGTCAGTGACCGGATATCGATCAGTTGGGTGACCGGCACGATAATGATGGCGGCCAGGACCGCCGTGGGCAGGTGATACAACAGCTCCGTCAGTCCGAACAGGGAAATCAGCACGATCAGCGATGCCAGGAGGGTTGCCCTGGCGGTTTTGGCGCCGCTGTAGGCGTTCAGTGCGGTGCGTGAAAAGGAGCCGCTGACCGGAAAGGCGCCGCTGAAGCCACTGGCTATTTTTGCCAGGCCCTGGCCGATGAGCTCCTGATTGCGGTTCCAGGATTCGCCTGTTATCCGGGACATGGTACGGCAACTCGACATCGCCTCGGTAAAGCTGATCAGGGCGATAATGGCAGCTGGCAGCAACAGAGCCAGATGCTGATCCAGTGAAAGGGTGAAAGGCAGTGTCAGCGCCGGCAGGCCACTGTCGATGGAGCCGACGATGGCGCCACCCAGTCCGTCAAACCCTGCCAGCAGGCTCGCTGCGACCCCAATCAGGCACACGATCATCACACCGGGCAGCCGTGAAGAAAACCGTTTGAGTGCAACCAGGGCCAGCACAGTACCCACGCCGAAACCGGCGGTCACCGCCAGGCGCACAGGTTCATCCCGCCACGCTTGGGTGATGTGTGACAACCAGTGGCCATCAGCGCCGGAGGCAAAGCCCAATAGCGCCGGCAACTGGGAAATAATAATGATAACCGCGGCGGCATTGACGAAACCCTGGACGACCGCGTTTGATACCAGATTGGCGAGAATGCCCATCCGGAAGGCGCCCATGAAAAACTGCATCAGACCGGAATAGACGGCGAGCCATATCGCCATGGCGATCCACTCTGGCGAGCCTGCGGCGGCCAATGGTTGCAGGGCGGCGAAGGTCAGCAGGCTTGTCAGTGCAACCGGCCCTACCGCGAGCAGAGAGGACGATCCGAACAGCGCTCCGACAATGCCGGGCAGCAAGGCAGCGTAGAGGCCGGTGACCGGAGGCATGCCGGCGAGCTGGGCATAGGCCAGTGCCTGGGGCACCAATACCAGGCCAACGGTTATGCCCGCAATGGCATCTGCTCTTATCTGGCCTTTGGTGGGCGCGGGCCATGCCAGGAACGGGAAGAGTCTGAGCAACAGGCCGCCAAGAGGCGTCTTTGGATTCATTACGTCTCCATTCAGAGAATGACCGCACGAAGGTGGCTGGTTGGCGATTATCCCAACGTCATCGGATCGGTCTCGTCATCCCACTCCGGGTGGAAGTGTGCGTCGATCACTTCCTCCGGCACCTCCTGAAGCGTGTTGAATGACCATCTGGGGTTGTGGTCCTTGTCCACCATCCGTGCCCGTATGCCCTCCGCCAGATCCGGGCGACGGGTGCATTCGGCGGCCATCGCCAGTTCCATCCGGAAGACGTCCTTGAGCGGCATCTGTTGCGCGCGTTTGAGCTGGTGCCACACCAGCCACATAGACACCGGGCATCCGGTTCTCAGGTTGTGGACAGCGCTTTCCCACCAGTCGCTGTTGATGTCCGCCGAGATCAGGCGGTCGACAATGGCGGCCAGGTCGTCACCCGCACCCAGTCTGGCGATGGCCTGTTCATGGTTCGCCAGTTCGCCGGAGCCGAGGGACCGGTAATCCACACCATCCAACTGGTTAAGCAAGCGGAACAGCCGGTTGTCGTCCGCTGCCGACTCCCCGGTCCAGCGTTCGTTCTGCAAGCGCTCCAGCAGGGACGTTTGCTCTTCCGGACGAACCACCATGTCCGCCAGGCCGACCCGTATGGCATCGGAGGCGTTCAGCCGGCATCCGGTCAGCCCCATGAACAGCCCCAGTCGCCCGGGCAGACGATTGAGGAACCAGCTGGCGCCCACATCGGGGAACAGACCAATGGCTATTTCCGGCATGGCCATGGTGACGTCCGGAGTGATCAGCCGGTAACGGCAGCCGCTCAGAAGGCCCAGGCCTCCGCCCATAATCACCCCATGGCCGATGCCGATCACCGGTTTCGGGAAGCGATGAAGGGTATAGTCCAGCCGGTATTCACGGGCGAAGAAGTCCGCAGTGGGAACGGACTCATCGGTGCTGGTCATGGCGTCGTATAACTGGCGGATGTCACCGCCTGCGCAAAAAGCCCGGCTCCCCGCGCCCTGCAAGGCTACCAGTGCAATCCGGTCATCGTCGGCCCAACGGTCAAGAGTGGTCTGGGCGGCATCGATCATGTCTCCGGAAAGCGCGTTCAGGGTGGCGGGTGAATCCAGGGTGATCAGGCCGATGCGGCCTTCCAGGCATTCGAGTTCTTGGGCCTTTATGGGCATTTTCAGGTCTCCGCATTGCCTTGACATAACGCATTTGAGGTTTGAAGGCTCTGTGCTATAAGTTCACGCAGTTTGATGTTCTTCGGACGCCGTATATAAAAACGATGAGAGGGTAAAATTAATGAGCTTGAAACACTATACCATTGCCGGTTTGTTTGTACTTGGCGCCATGGCTCCGGCCCTGGTTGCCGCTGCCGATGCGGAAGCGGGCAAGGCCAAGGCTGCTGTCTGTGCCGCGTGTCACGGGAAAAACGGTATTGCTGCCATTCCGGGGTATCCGAACCTGGCGGGTCAGAACGAGCAGTACCTGGTGTCAGCCCTCAAAGCCTATAAAAACAAGCAGCGTTCCGGTGGTCAGGCAGCCATCATGCAGGGCCAGGCGATGAGCCTGAGCGATGAGGACATCGCCAATCTGGCGGCTTATTACGCCAGCTTGCCCGCAGGTGGCCAGTAATCACGGGCAATACCTTCGGGGGCTCAGCGGGCCGGTTCAGGCCGCCCCGCTGACAATCCGGTAGCTGGGTTTGTAGCAACTGGAACCGGGCAGTTTCATCCGGTCCTGGGCCACGAACTGCTCAAGCATGGCCTCCAGGGGCTTGATCAGATTGGGGTCACCGGAAATTTCAAACGGCCCCTTTTGCTGCACCTGTCTGATACCGCTTTCCTTGACGTTCCCCGCCACAATACCGCTGAAGGCCTTGCGCAGGTTGGCGGCTATCATGTGCACCGGCTGGTCCCGGTGCAGTTCCAGTGCCAGCATGTTTTCATGATTGGGTTCGAAGGGTAGCTGGAACACCGGATCGATTTTCAGCATCCAGTTGAAGTAATAGGCGTCCTGCATGGCGCGGCGGAAGGTTTCCACTTCTTTCATGCCGTCCTTCATGGTTTGCGCCACCCGCCCCGGATCATCAATGATGATTTCATACTTGCTGGCGGCCTCGTCACCCAGGGCATTGCGGATGAACTGGTCGATCATCTCGAAGTATTCGGCGTTTTCCTGCTGGCCGGTGAAAACCACCGGGAAGGGCAGGTCGGCATTGTCCGGATGCAGGAGAATGCCCAGCAGATAGAGAATCTCCTCGGCGGTACCGACGCCGCCAGGGAAGACAATGACGCCATGACCGGTACGCACGAAAGCTTCAAGGCGCTTTTCAATATCCGGCATGATCACCAGTTCGTTGACGATCGGGTTGGGCGCCTCGGCGCCGATAATACCCGGCTCGGTCAGACCGATGTAGCGACCGTTCTTCACCCGCTGCTTGGCGTGACCAATGGTGGCGCCCTTCATCGGACCTTTCATGGCGCCCGGGCCGCAACCGGTGCAGATGCTCAGCGCCCGCAGGCCGAGTTGATGTCCTACTTCCTTGCTGTACTGATATTCCTGCTGGTTGATGGAGTGACCGCCCCAGCACACCACCAGATCCGGGAGGCGGCCGGCCTGCAGGACCCGCGCATTGCGCAGAATGTGAAAAATCAGGTTGGTGATATCTTCGGGATCGTCCCGCCGAAAGCCGGCCGCTGACTGCGGAATCGAGTAGGAATAGATAATGTCCCGCAACACCGAGAACAGGTGCTCGCGAATGGCCCTCAGCATTTCGCCATCCACGAAGGCATGGGCCGGGGCGTTCACCAGTTCCAGTTTCAGGCCCCGTGGCTGTGGTACCAGGCGCACATCAAAGTCCGCGTGAGCTTCCATCAGGGTCTTACAGTCATCGGTTTCAACGCCGGTGTTCAGAACCGCCAGGGCACACTGACGGAAGAGTCGGTAAAGACCACCTTCACTCCTGTCTTTCAGTCGGTTGACTTCGTGGTTGGAAAGAATCTCAAGGCTGCCCTCGGGTGATACCAGGGCATTGATGGTCGGTTCTGTCATGAACAGTATGGCTCCTGAACATTGTACGGAGTGGGTGTAATGGTCGGCCCTGCGGGTCGTTGATTATGGTGTTACGGCAATGCCTGATTTTGAGGCATCCGTCAAAACCGTTAGACTAGGCCTATTCTTTCCAATACGCCACCCGACAAAATTCTGATATATGAAACTCCTGATTCGTCCTGCGGCGGAAGTCGCCATTAAAAGCAAACCTGTACGTCGCCAGCAAATGCGGCACCTGCGCCAGAACATCCGCAAGGTGCTGTCGCGTCAGGACAGCGACATCCAGGTGGATGGCAGTTGGGACCGTGTGACCGTGGAAGTCCCTGATGGCCGGGGACTCTCCAGCGTGGTCCTTGACGAATTGATGCGCATCCCGGGTATCTCCACGATCCAGGAAATAGCCGTGTTCCCGTTTGTCAGTATGGACGATGTGGCGGACAAGGCCGTAGAGGCGTTTGCCGAGCGCATCAACGGCAAGACCTTTGCAGTGCGGGTGCGGCGTCATGGAAAGCACGACTTTCGCTCCATTGATCTTGAGCGGCACGTGGGCGGCGCACTGGTGCAGGCCTCCAGTCCGCAGGGGGTGAATCTGAAGGCTCCCCAGGTAGAGGTCCGTATCGAGATTCAGGACGACCGCTATCACATCGCTCACCGCAAACACCGGGGCCTGGGTGGCTATCCCCTGGGTAGCGTGGAAACCGTGATGACGCTGGTCTCCGGCGGGTATGACTCATCGGTGGCCGCCTATCTGATGATGCGCCGGGGCCTTCGCAGCCACTTCCTGTTCTTCAATCTGGGCGGTACGGCCCATGAAGTGGGCGTTCGCCAGGTGACGCATTACATCTGGGAGCGCTACGGTTCATCCCATGGCGCCAAGTTCATTTCCGTGCCCTTCGATGGCGTTATTGGCGAAATCATGCGGTCGGTCAATCACCGCCACTGGGGCGTGGTGCTCAAGCGCCAGATGCTGAAGGCGGCATCGGACATCGCCCGGCAGAGCAATGCCGTGGGTCTGGTGACCGGTGATGCGGTCGCCCAGGTCTCCAGCCAGACCCTGACCAATCTCAATGTGGTGGATCGCGCCAGTGACGAGGTGGTGCTCAGGCCCCTGGTCTCCATGGACAAGGAAAGCATCATCCGGATCGCGAAGGAGATCGGCACCGAGCCCTACGCCCGTACCATGCCGGAGTATTGTGGCGTGATTTCCCAGAAGCCGGCTACCCGGGCGAAACTGCACCGGGTGGAGGAAGACGAGGCTGAAATGGATGCGACGGTGCTGCAGCAGGCGATCGACAACCGTGAAGAAACACCGGTTGCCCGTCTGCTGGAAACCACCACCACGCCGGAAGAGGTGGAGCTGGTGCATACCCCGGACGTCAACGATGTCATCATCGATGTACGCCATCCGTCCGAGGGAGAGCAGTCACCCCTGACGATGACCAACAACGAAGTGCTGCAGATTCCTTTCTACGAGCTGAATCAGCAGATCGAATCGTTGCCTCAGGGGAAGCAGTACCTGCTGTACTGTGACCGTGGCACCATGAGTCGCATGCACGCCGGCCACCTGAAGGCTGAGGGGCATACCAACATCAAGGTGTATGCCCCGGCGTCCTGATCGTTACCCTTCGATGCCCTTGAAGAACTGCTGAACGTTGGCGCTCAGGGTATCCAGGTCATAACCGCCTTCCTGCACCACCAGGGTGGGGAGGCCGGTCTGGCGGACATGGGTGCCGATGCGGGAAAAGCCTTCGGAGGAGACCGACACCTTGGCCTGTGGGTCGTCCTTGTAGATATCAAAGCCCAGGGTCAGTACCAGTGCATCCGGCTGGAATAGACGGATGGCCGCCAGGGCCTCGTCCAGTTTGTCGAAGAAATCCTCTTCCGACGAACCATGGGGCATCGGCATATTGATGTTATAGCCGTAGCCTTCACCTTCCCCCCGCTCGTTCTCGAACCCGCTGACCACTGGATAGAAATTGGTCGGGTCGCCGTGAATCGAGATGTAGAGCACGTCACTGCGGTCGTAGAAGATTTCCTGAATGCCCTGGCCGTGGTGCATGTCCGTATCGAGTATCACCAGGCGCGGGAACCGGCTTTTCATGTGTTCGGCGGCAATAGCGGCATTGTTGAGGTAACAGAAGCCGCCGGCAGCATCCTTGCGGGCATGATGGCCCGGTGGGCGACACACCGCGTAGGAGATCCGCTCACCGGCGATCAGGGCATCGGCAGCGCCCAGCGCGGTTTGCGCTGACCAATAGGCAGCCTCCCAGGTATTGGCGCCGATCGGACAGCTGCCATCCGCCATGTAACGGGCCGCCTCGGCAAGAATGCCCTTCATGGCGTTGGGTGAACGCACAAAGATATTGGACATCACCTCGTCGCCCCAGTCATCGGGAATCTCCATCCAGCGGCGGTGGGCAGATTCCAGGAATCGCAGGTAGCCGAGATCGTGCACTTTGGAGATCGGCCCTGCACCCTGGTCCGCCGGCTGCAGTACTGGAACTCCCATGGCCTTCAGACCATCCAGCATCTGACCAGTGCGGTCGGGCACTTCCTGAGGCTGGCGCATCTGACCGCGGGTAAAGTAAGTCTTGGGAATATGCTGGTCCTGAGCAGGGTGGAAAAATGCTTTCATTTGCCGGCCTCCTGAATTGATCGTTCTTCGAGTATAGGCGCAGAAATCACGTGGTCAAAACACCTTAGTCTTACTTTACAGCCCGTGTTTCTGCATCCACTATGAGAGTCATGCTGCTGTGATGCAAACACCAACGGAACCCTGCTTTTCGACCGTTAATCATTGAATGAAAGGAGCCGAGATGATCGAGTCACCCCTGCTTGAAAAGTTGACTGGCTATATCGGCGGTCGCTGGTCTGATGCTGCCGAGGGCCAAACGTTTGACGTCTACAACCCCGCAACGGGAAAGGTCATTGCCAGCCTACCCTCCATGCCGGAGTCTGATGTGGTGGCGGCGGTGGAAGCGGGTAAATCCGCGCTTCGGCTGACCAATCCTTACACCCTGGAAACCCGCCGCCGTTGGCTGGAGGGCATCCGCGATGCGCTCAGGGAAAACAAGGAAGAAGTGGGCCGCATCCTGTGTATGGAACACGGCAAGCCGCTGAAGGAAGCCCAGGGCGAAGTGGATTACGCTGCTGGCTTCTTTGATTACTGCTCCAAACACATCCAGGCGCTGGACGCCCACACCCTGGCCGAAAAGCCCAAGGACTGCACCTGGACCGTTCACTACCGGCCCATTGGCGTGGCCGGGCTGATCACGCCGTGGAACTTCCCCATCGGCATGATCGCCAAGAAGCTGTCCGCCGCCCTGGCCGCCGGCTGCCCGTCGGTGATCAAGCCCGCCAGTGAAACCCCGTTGACGATGATTGCCCTGTTCAGTCTGATGGACAAGCACGTGGACCTGCCTGACGGCATGGTCAACCTGGTGATGGGCAAGGCCAGCGTCATTGGCAAGGTGCTGTGCGAAAGCCCCGATGTGCCGATGCTGAGCTTCACCGGTTCCACCGAGGTTGGTCGCAAACTGGTGGTGGATACTGCGGAGCAGGTGAAGAAACTGGCCCTGGAGCTGGGTGGCAATGCGCCGTTCATCGTATTCGATGACGCCGACCTGGATGCCGCTGCCGACAACCTGATTGCCAACAAGTTCCGCGGTGGCGGCCAGACCTGCGTCTGTGCCAACCGCATTTTCATCCATGAGAAAGTGGCTGATGCGTTTGGTGAAAAGCTGGCGGAGCGGGTCAACAAAATGACCGTGGGCGACGGCCTGACCGAAGACGTGGACCTCGGCCCGCTGATCAACAAGGCCGGGTTCGACAAGGTCAAACGCCATCTGGAGGATGCCCTCGAGAAAGGCGCAGGTCTTGTGGCCGGTAAGAAGCCGGAGGAACTGGGTGAAGGCCACCTGTTCTTCCCGCCAACCGTGATAACCGACGTGAACCGGGATATGTGCTGCTACCGGGAGGAAACCTTCGGTCCACTGGTACCGATGGCGCTGTTCCGCACTGAGGAGGAAGTGATCGAAGCGGGTAACGACACCGAGTTCGGTCTGGCCTCTTATGTGTTCACCAACGACGCTGAACGCGCCCAGCGGGTGGCGGCCGGTTTGCGTTTCGGTCACGTGGGTTGGAACACCGGTACCGGCCCGACACCGGAAGCGCCGTTCGGCGGTATGAAAGCGTCCGGCATTGGTCGTGAAGGTGGTTTGGAAGGTCTGTTTGAATTCGTGGAAGCCCAGACAGTTCCCAGAGGCTTCTGATCGCCCAATGATGGACACAGAAAGGGCGAGCCGTGGCTCGCCTTTTCTTGTTTCGGGGCCGGCCCTCAGGGTTTCAGGAGAACCTTGACCGTATCGTCCACTTCGGCATCGTCGATGTATCCGATTCCGCCAGGCGTGGAAGATACCTGAGCTTTCATCGCCGCCGTACTGCCAGCTTCCTCAGGTGGCTGACCGCGCCCGGTAAACACCTGCTTGGACCAGAAGGCCTTGAGCTGGGCGTCGTTCCGACCGGTCACTTTCTGGTGAAATTCAGCACGGGCCGTGTTGCCTTCGGGAAGTTCGAACGGCTGGGCGCTTTGGCCATTCGGCAAGGCTTTGCTGCGGTTCAGGTACAGATCGCGCACTTCATTGGAGCTGATGCTGTCAGGACCGGCCGGGTGACCAATGATCACAACCTCTGCAAGCACCAGAGGGCTGGCCAGCAAGCTGGCCGCAAATAACAGGCTTAGCTTTTTCATGGGGCCTCCTCAGAATGCCGAGTCAATTTTGATGGTGTAGACGTTGGTGCTGTTGGTGCCCGTTGCCAGAATATAGGCCGGGTCCAGGTTGCCTGTGCCCTTGTCAAAGCCGCGGGAATGGGTGATGTCCGCTTTGATCGCTACGCCAGGGGTGATATCCCATCGAGCGCCCACGCTGTAATCTTCGCGTTGAAAGTTAAGGATTGATTCCGGAGCCAGTACGGTTCCGCCGGCGGTGGTGACGAACCCGGAACGCTCATTGTCATCCTTGCTCTCAACCCACCCAAATGCCACGTAGGGTGTCCAGCTGCCAAAACGGTGACCGACAGAAAGGTAGGCAGAGTCCGTGTCCGCAAATCGACCGTCCAGCTCTACGCGGGTCACTTCACTGATGATTTGCCAATTGCCATCATCGTAGCTGGCGCCAATACCGTAAAAGTTGCCACGGTCATTATCGGCCAGGACGGTGTTGACGTTTGCTCCGGCGGGCGCCTGGGCTGCCAGCCTGGTCGCATCAATATCTGCCTCAGCGGTCGCGGCTACACCACGAATGCTCCAGACATAGTCAGTCCAGGTCAGGTTCAGGCCGGCAATATTGCGAAGCTGCACATCACCGGAGTTGCCGTCTTCATCCGTAAAGCCGGTAAAGAAGTTGGCTGTCAGCGATGAATTTTCAAAATTGAAGTTGTAACTGGCATCTGCTCCCACGTAGCTGGTCACAGCAATCGGACCGTATACGCTCTGGGGCGGGCGAGCCCAGGGTTGGGCGTAGCCGACTTCCAGTGAGTCCGAGTACATGAAGAACGGAATACGCATCTTGCCGGCACGCAGTTGCAGGTTATTGGTCGGTCGATGGCTCAGGTAGGCCCATTCAACCTGGGGGTCCCAGTCGTCGGCGCCGCGACCAACCAGCTGCATGACGATGTCGCTTTTGGGGGTCACTTCGAAAGTGCCCTGAAGCGCAAACAGGCTGAGGTCATTCACTTCAGATTCTTCAGTGATGCCGGCGTAACCGGCATCATTACTGGCGCGAGCGTAGCCGGTACTGAAGAACCCGTTAAAGCGAACGCCGGTATCCCGGGCGGAGTTCAGTTGCTGCTGCATGGAATTGAGCTGCTGCTGCATGCGCGCCAGGGCATCGTCTGTGTTGTCGTTTGCCGATGCCGGAGCGACGGCAATAGCGGACGCGAGACACAATGCTCTCGAATAGAGTTTCATCTGGAGGTTCCTTTGCTGGAGTTAAACTCGAAACTGGCTGGCGACGGACTGAAGGCCATGGCTGACTTTCTGGATATCTTCACTGACGGTATCCAGCTCATCCGTGCTCTCCATGACTGATTCGGCATTTCGGTGCATATCGGTCATGTAGCTGGTGATCTGATTGAAAGTGGTGCTTTGCTCGTAGGTCGCCGCGGCGATTTGTTCGTTGAGCCCGCTTATCTGCTGAACGCTGGTGAGTATTTGGTTCAGGATTTCGCCTGATTCCGTCGTTGCCTGGACGCCCTCGTGGGCGCGGCCGACACTGTTGTTCATGGACTCAACAGCGGCTGTTGAGAGTTTTGACAGCTCTGAAATCACACCCTGAATTTCTTCCGTGGACTTGTGGGTGCGAACGGCAAGCCCCCTGACCTCGTCTGCAACAACGGCAAAGCCGCGACCGTGCTCGCCTGCTCTCGCTGCTTCTATCGCTGCGTTCAGAGCCAACAGGTTCGTTTGTTCGGCAACCGCCTGAATAGTTTCCAGGAGCCCGCCTACCTTCGTGGAGAATTCGTCGAACTGATTGACCAGTTCTGAGGTGGATTCGATTTCGCTGACCAGCAAGCGAATGGACGTGGCATTACGTTCAACTTTCTCTTGTCCCGAGGTCGCAAAATTGGCGGCGTCTCTGGTTTGCTCAGAGGCGCTGGCGGCGAAACCGGCGACCTCCTCAACGCTGATCACCAGTTCATCTACAGAGTTGCGGGTGGAAGAAATGGATTGGGACTGGTGGCTGATGAGTTCCAGATTCCTGCTGCTGGTACTTCCCAGCTGGCCGGATACCGTGTTGAGCTTCGCTACGTCATTGCGAATAGTGCCGAAGGATGTGTGAAGCTTCTCAACGAAAAGATTGAAGTGATCGACCAGCTCTCTCAATTCATCACGTCCCTGGTACTCAATTCTTGATGTGAGATCGCCTTCCCCTGAGGCCATGTTGCGGAGAGAGCCAATGATGCGTGACAGGCTGGTGCTGATTGAACGACCGATCACCAGACTCAATGCAATCATGACGACCAGCGCGGTGACCAGAATGCCGACAGCGACCGTGCCGGCATCAGCGGAAGCTTGCAGTGTATGGTTGATTTCAGCTTCGAATCGGGCGCGTGTTTCTTGCTGCATCCGGGAGAAAGTGTCTTGCAGCGTTTCCAGTCGCTTTGCATTTTCCGATGCTTCACGGCCAATGCTCGAGAAATCCGCGGTTCCCTCGATCATCGCGCTGGCTATCCGCGTTGCTTCGGAATAATAGGTGTCGAGCAATTGACTGACCTGGCGAACGTCCCGGGACAGCCCCTGGTTCAGGACGGAAAGCTTTTTCAGGTTTTCGGATATGGTCGTTTTAAATCTGGCCGTTTCATTCAGTTGCTGATCATCACCAGTGGCGACGGATCCGTTGATCTGCTGCTCCATAAGCCGCAACTGACCGAGATTGATGGTGGTCAGTTCCAGGGTTGGGTACAGGCGGTCTTTAACCTCTGAAAGTCGTGACGAGTTTTTCCGGTCAGTGATAATCGAAAAGGTCAGGCTGATCAGAAAGGCGAGGATTGCCACTGTTACCAACAAGCCGAGCTTATGTGAAATCTTCAGGGCAGAGAGCATGGGGTCCATTTCCTTGGCGCGGTAAGCCGGGTAAAAGAGGCGCGGATTGTAGGTTTGTGAGTCATCTGTTTAAAACACTTGTTTGTATCCTGGTGTTTCAAAGTGTTTCAGGCGGGCCGTTGCGCGCGTTTATCCCTTGCCATGACCTGCTCTGGCCTGTTTGAAAAATGTTGTTAAATGCAGAATTCCCCTTGGGGTGAGGTCTCTCAAAACTGTCCCTGTTATACTTCTGCGTCTCGAATCACCGGATATAGCGGACTTTTTCAATGGATGTCTCCCACATAATCGACGCCCTCAACGACGCCCAACGCGAGGCCGTGACCGCCCAGAACGACCACCTGCTGGTGCTGGCGGGGGCCGGCAGTGGCAAGACGCGGGTGCTGGTGCACCGGATGGCGTGGCTGATGCAGGTGGATCGGGTGCCGCCAACCGGGATTCTGGCAGTGACGTTCACCAACAAGGCCGCCAGGGAGATGCGTTACCGCATTGAACAGATGATGGATATCCCGGCCCGTGGCCTGTGGTTCGGTACCTTTCACGGCATTGCCCATCGCCTGTTGCGCTCGCACTGGCAGGACGCCGGGTTGCCGGAGAATTTCCAGGTGCTGGACAGCGACGATCAACTGCGGCTGGTCAAGCGGGTGATGCGGGAGATGCGGATTGATGAGAGCCGCTGGCCGCCGAAACAGGCCCAGTGGTTCATCAACAGCCATAAGGATGAGGGCTTGCGGGCGGATCACATCCAGGAGAACCCCGGCGATCACTTCACCTCCACCATGCTGGTTGTCTATCGTCAGTATGAAAAGCTGTGCCAGCAAAGCGGTCTGGTGGATTTCGGCGAACTGCTGCTGCGCTCCCATGAGCTGTGGCTGCACCGGCCGGAATTGCTGGCCCATTACCAGAGCCGTTTCCAGCACATTCTGGTGGACGAGTTCCAGGACACCAACACCATTCAATACGCCTGGCTGCAGGTGCTGGCCAGCAACCGGGTGCCGTTGACCGTGGTGGGGGACGACGACCAGTCCATCTACGGCTGGCGGGGCGCCAAGATCGAGAACATCCAGCAGTATCAGCGGGATTTCCCCAACGCCCGGCTGATCAAGCTGGAGCAGAATTACCGGTCCACGCAACTGATTCTGAAAGCGGCCAACTCGGTGATTGCCAACAATCAGGGCCGCCTGGGCAAGGAGTTGTGGACCGACGGGCCGGACGGCGAGCCGATCAGCCTGTACGCCGCCTTCAACGAGCAGGATGAAGCCAACTACATTGCCGACACCATTTCCGGCTGGGCGCTGGACGGCAACCTGCGCAGTGAATCTGCGATTCTCTATCGCTCCAACGCCCAGTCCCGGGTGCTTGAAGAAGCACTGATGCGCCAGGGCATTCCCTACCGGGTCTACGGTGGTTTGCGGTTCTACGACCGCCAGGAAATCCGCAACGCCCTGGCATACCTGCGTCTGGTGCACTACCGCCGTGACGATGCCGCCTTTGAGCGGGTGGTGAATGTGCCGGCGCGGGGGATCGGAGCGAAAAGCCTGGCGGAATTGCGGGAAGTGGCCACGGGCCAGAGTATTTCCCTGTGGGAGGCCGCCGAGCGGCTGCTGGAAGCTGGGCTGATGAAAGGTCGCGCCAAGACCGGGTTACAGTCGTTTATGCAGATCATCAACGACCTGTCAGAGATGGTGGACGACGCCTCCCTGCACGGCCTGATGAAACAGACCATTGAGGCCAGTGGGCTGAAAGATTACCACGCCAGTGAAAAGGGCGAGAAAGGGCAGGCCAGGGTGGAGAACCTGGAAGAACTGGTCAACGCGCTGTCGGATTTTGAGGTGGAAGACGGCGTCGATCCGTTAGCAGAGTTCATCGCACAGGCGGCGCTGGACGCGGGTGAATCCCAGGCGGAATCCCATGAGGACAGTGTCCAGCTGATGACGCTGCACTCCGCCAAAGGGCTGGAGTTCCCGCTGGTGTTCCTGGCCGGTGTGGAAGAGGGCCTGTTTCCCCACAGCATGTCCCTGGAAGAGCCGGGGCGCATGGAGGAGGAGCGCCGCCTTGCCTACGTGGGTATTACCCGGGCCATGAAAAAGCTGGTGCTTACTTACGCGGAATCCCGCCGTTTGTACGGGCAGGAGAAGTTTAACGCCCTGTCACGGTTTGTGCGGGAGATTCCGGGTGACTGCATCCAGGAAGTGCGGTTGCGCAATACCGTCAGCCGACCGGCGATGCTGGAGCGCCCCAACGAAAGCCTGTTCAGTCAGGACTCCGCGGCGCAATCCGGCTTCAGCCTGGGGCAGCGGGTGCGTCATCCGAAGTTCGGGGAAGGGATCGTGATGAACAGCGAAGGTACGGGGCATCACACCCGGGTGCAGGTGAATTTCGACGAAGGCGCCAAGTGGCTGGTGCTGGCCTACGCGCCCCTGGAGGCTTGTTAAGGGTTCTCGGGCAACTCGAATCCGTAACGATCCATTATCGCCCGGGCCTGGTCGCTGTTGATAAAATCGGCAAAGCGCCAGGCCAGCTCATTGTCCGCAGCCCGACGCGTAATGATGAAGCCCTGCTTCAGCGGTGAGTGCAGGGTGCCTGGCACCAGGGAATAGCGCCCCACCTCCGCCAGTGACGGGCTCAACACCAGCGACAGCGCCACGATGCCAGCATCGGCATTACCGGTTTCAACAAACTGTGCCGTCTGGGCAATGTTACTCCCCAGCACCAGGCGCTCTTCGACTTTATCCCAGATTCCTGCAGATTCCATGGCTTCCTGCGCGCGTTGTCCGTAAGGAGCGTGCCTGGGGTTGGCGATGGCTATTCGCTTGATATCAGCTCGGGGCAGGTCTGCCAGCGACAGCGGCTCACCCTCTGCGCTGGACCAGACGACCAGTCGGCCAACGGCGTAGGGATAAACCGGAGACGCTGCCAGCCCTGCCTCCTCAAGTCGTTCCGGATAGGCGATGTCCGCCGAGAAATAAAGGTCGTACGGGGCGCCGTGTTTAATCTGTGCATGAAATCTGCCGGAAGAACCATAAACGACCTTAACGGTCTGGTTGGCGTTCTGCAGGTGAAATTCGTCCAGTATCTCATCCATTGCGAACTTCAAATCCGAAGCGGCGGCCACCGTCAGGTTCTCTGCCCAGGCTGGGGCAATGGTGAATAAGGTCAGTAGTAGTGTGCGGATCATCATTGAACTAACACCCCAGAGATAATGACTGCGAGAAGAATCCCGTAAAACGGAAGGTCGCCGTATTGGCCGGCGCAGACAGGTTAGCGCCGGCTCTCGAATACTTCCAGTAACCGGTTTCGGCCATTCAGGTCGGGAACCGGTCCCGGGTGTTGTTGGCAATACGCACCAGCATCAGCATCAGCGGGACTTCCACCAGCACGCCAACCACCGTCGCCAGGGCGGCGCCGGATTGCAGGCCGAACAGGGCGATGGCGGCGGCTACGGCCAGTTCGAAGAAGTTGCTGGCACCGATCATGGCGCCCGGCGCGGCGATGCAGTGGCGAACCTTCCATAGCCGGGCCCAGCCATAGGCAATGAAGAAAATCAGCACGGTCTGAATGATCAGCGGCACCGCGATCAGGGCAATGTGCAGGGGATTTTCCAGAATCACTTCGCCCTGGAAAGCAAACAGCAGCACCAGAGTAACGATCAGCGCCGCCGGTGTGATCGGCCCAAGGCGCTTCATGAACACGTCGTCGTACCAGCGCTGGCCACGCCGGGCAATCAGTGTGCGGCGGGTCAGGTAACCGGCGACCAGGGGGATCACGATATACAGCACGACCGACAGAATGACGGTGTCCCAAGGCACTTGAATATCGGAAATGCCCAGCAGGAACACCACAATGGGTGCGAACGCGAACAGCATGATGATGTCGTTCAGGGACACTTGCACCAGGGTGTAGGCGGCATCGCCCCTTGTCAGGTAGCTCCAGACAAACACCATGGCGGTGCAGGGCGCAGCGCCCAGCAGAATCGCACCGGCCAGGTATTCGCTGGCCAGTTGCGGTGCAATAAACGGCTCGAACACCACCATCAGGAAGAACCAGGCGATGGCAAACATGGTGAAAGGCTTGATCAGCCAGTTCACCACCGTGGTGATGGCCAACCCTTTGGGCTCTTTTCTCACGTCCAGGATCGCACCGAAATCGATCTGGGCCATCATCGGAAAGATCATGGCCCAGATCAGAATGGCAATGGGGATCGAAACCTGGGCATATTCGAAGTGGGACAGTGTTTCGGGAATCGAGGGCGCCAACTGACCCAGGGTCACGCCGGCGATGATGGCCAGAGCTACCCAGACCGACAGGTACTTCCCGAACAGATCCATGCCGCCTCTGGCGTCTTCAGCTGAGGTGACTTCTATATTGCTGTTCATTGCTTACCTCTCACATGGACTGCTGATTGACTCGTTGTGATGCTTCTTCATAGTACTCCTTAATTCACTCTGCAGAATTCATGGATCTGGATTGCGTTTCGAAGCTTGGCTGTTCGGCTGGATCAGCCCTGGTCGGAAAAGGGTTTACTTTACCGTTTTGCCTGCTTAATATCCAAAACATCAGATATCCATTAATCAATATATACGGATAGACAGATATGAAGCGTCGGGTTTTGTTTGTCTGCAGCGCCAACAGCGCCCGCTCCCTGATGGCAGAGGCCCTGCTTAAAGACATGGCGGGGGATCGTTTTGAGGTGGCCAGTGCCGGCACCGAGCCAACCCATCCGAATCCCATGGCATTGCAGGTTCTGGAGGAGTCCGGGATTGCGGTGGCGGGGTTGCATAGCAAACGGCTGGCGGATCTGCAGGAGGAATCCTGGGATTACGTGATTACCCTGTGCGAGAAAGCGGCCAACGAGTGTGGAACCGTTTGCGAGCCGGCCCAGCAAATTGCCTGGGACTTTCCGGACCCGGCGCTCAGCAACCGCCATGCGACTTTTGCTCTGACACTCAAGGAGCTCAAGGAACGGATCGGGCTGTTTACCCTGGTGCATCAGAAGGAAACGGGTCTGAAACCCCTGGAATACAACCCGGTAACCGTATTTCGGGCGTTCGGGGACGAATTGCGGCTGACTATGCTGATGCTGATTCGTGACCAGAAAAAACTCTGCGTGTATGAGCTGACCAAGGCACTGGATGTGTCACAGCCAAAGGTCAGCCGGCATTTGGCGACCCTGAAAGATGCTGGATTGCTTGAGACGGAACGTCAGGGCCAGTGGGTCTATTACTACCTTCATCCCCAGTTGCCCCAGTGGGTGTTACGGGTGCTGGATGAGACCTCGGGTGGTCATACGAAACTGATAGAACAGGAAAAAGAGCGGTTGAAGGCCATGCCCGACCGTCCTGTTATCCGGTTTCTCTGAATTCAGCGTGACTCATCGGATTACAGAGCATTCAAGGAGCGCATCATGAGCAAGATCAAAGTCGGTATTAACGGGTTCGGCCGTATCGGTCGCCTCGCCCTCAGGGCCGCCTGGGAGTGGCCGGAGATGGAGTTTGTCGCTATCAACGATCCAGGCGCCGACGCTGGCACCCTGGCCCATCTGCTGAACTTTGATAGCGTGCATGGCCGCTGGAACCACGAAGCGATTGCCGATGGCGCGGACATTGTCATTGGCGACCAGCGCATGCGCGTGACCCACAACAAGACCATCGGGGAGACCGACTGGTCTGGCTGTGATCTGGTGATCGAAGCCAGCGGCAAGATGAAGAAAGTGGATGTACTGAACACCTATCTGGACCAGGGGGTGAAGCGGGTGGTTGTCACCGCACCGGTTAAGGAAGCCGGAGCGAAGAATATCGTGGTGGGGGTGAATGACGAGATTTTTGATCCGGCAAATGACCGTATTGTTACCGCCGCCTCCTGCACCACCAACTGCCTGGCGCCAGTGGTGAAAGTGATCCACCAAAAACTGGGCATCAAGCACGGTTCCATTACCACTATCCACAGTCTGACCAACACCCAGACCATTATCGATGCGCCCCATAAAGATCTGCGGCGGGCAAGGGCCTGCGGCAGCTCGCTGATCCCGACCACCACCGGCTCGGCCACCGCCATTATCGAGATCTTCCCGGAACTGAAAGGCCGGCTGGATGGCCACGCGGTGCGTATTCCGCTGACCAACGCTTCACTGACCGATTGTGTGTTTGAAGTAGAAACGCCGACGGATCGTGACACCGTGAATCAGTTGCTGAAGGAAGCCGCCGAAGGTGAGCTGAAGGGGGTTCTGGGGTATGAGGAGCGCCCGCTGGTGTCCATCGACTACAAGACCGATCCGCGCTCGTCCATCGTCGATGCCCTGTCCACCATGGTGGTTAACGGCACCCAGGTGAAAATCTACGCCTGGTACGACAACGAGTGGGGCTACGCTAACCGCACCGCCGAATTGGCGCGCAAGGTAGGTTCTGCCTGACATGAGCGCCGCCATCCGACAGTACCTGGTCATCACCGGCAACTACTGGGCCTTTACCCTGACGGATGGCGCCCTGCGGATGCTGGTGGTGCTGCATTTCCACCAGTTGGGCTATTCGCCGCTGGAGATCGCCCTGTTGTTCATCTTCTACGAGTTCTTCGGGGTGGTGACCAACCTGGTGGGCGGCTATCTGGGCGCCCGCATGGGCCTGAACCGCACCATGAATATCGGGCTGTTCCTGCAGATTGTGGCACTGGCGATGCTGGCGGTACCGACGGCCATGCTCACTGTGCCCTGGGTCATGGCGGCGCAGGCCATGTCCGGTGTTGCCAAGGATCTGAACAAGATGTCCGCCAAGAGTGGCATCAAGCTGCTGGTGCCGGATGAGCAGCAGGGCACCCTGTACAAATGGGTCGCCATCCTCACCGGTTCCAAGAACACCCTCAAGGGTGTGGGCTTCTTCCTGGGTGGCGTATTGCTGATGACAGCCGGCTTCACGGGCGCGGTGATCCTCATGGCTGTGGCTCTGGGCCTGGTTTGGCTGGCGAGCCTGTTTCTGCTCAAACAGGAGCTGGGCAAGAGCAAGGCGAAACCGAAGTTCAGTGAGATCCTGTCGAAGAGCCGGGCCATTAACGTGCTCTCAGCGGCGCGTATGTTCCTGTTCGGTGCCCGGGATGTTTGGTTCGTGGTGGCGCTGCCGGTCTACTTGCATACGGTGTTCGGCTGGGATTTCTGGAAGGTGGGCGGCTTCATGGCCACCTGGGTCATCGGTTATGGCTTCATCCAGACCATTGCACCGCGTATTACCGGTAATCAGGAGGGCAAACAACCGGCGGTGCTCTGGGCTACAGCCCTGGCGCTGATCCCTGCGGCGATTGCCGTTGGCCTGATGGCGGGCTGGTCACCACAGGTGGTGGTGATCGGAGGCCTGCTGCTGTTTGGCGTACTGTTTGCCATCAACTCCTCCCTGCACAGCTATCTGATCGTCAGCTATGCGCGGGGCGATGGCGTATCCCTCGATGTGGGCTTCTATTACATGTCCAACGCCGCCGGCCGGCTTCTTGGCACCATCCTGTCGGGCTGGGTGTACCAGGCCTATGGGCTGGAAGCTTGCCTGTGGATATCCACCGGGCTGGTGGCGACGGCGGCGTTGCTTTCACTGTTGTTGCCAGAGAAGCGACCGGTGATTGTGGGGTAGTGATAAATCACGGGCTATCGAGGCAATAGCGCCTGCGATAACCGTTGGCACAGTACCGGCTGTTCAACCGTTCTGGTCGGGCACTTCACGAATACGGCCCTGCTCATCAATCGCAACATACACGAATCGCCCTTCAGTAACCTTGCGGGGATGTTTGGCCGTGCGATCCAGTGTCCAGACTTCGACCTCAATTTTCATGGAGCTGCGGCCAATGTCGACCAGTTCGCAGTAGCAACCGACCTGGGAGCCAACTCTCAGCGGGGAAAGAAACTCCATCCGGTCCATTGCGACCGTGGCGTTGCGGCCCTGGGAGATCCGCCCGGCGATAGTGGCCGCGGCAATGTCCATTTGCTTGACCAGCCAGCCGGCAAAGACATCGCCGTTGGCATTGGTGTCCGAGGGTAACGGAACAATCTGGAGAATCAGCTCGCCTTTCGGCGTGGGTTTGTCATCATCGAGCGCTGTCATGGAGCCTGCCTTATATATTGCTGAGTATTGTTTTACACGCATGTTAACGGCCTGCGGGCAGTCTGCAAGAAAAATTGAGCGCCGTGATCTATATTTCAGTAGCTGTAACAAAGTTGTCACAGAGCCCCGTTAGTCTTCACTCATCGGTAAAGCAAATCCGACTATAAAGTCCAAATGAAAAATGGAGACTCAGCGTGATTAAACTGAAAACCGCCCTTACAACTGTGGCACTGGCAGGCAGCATTGCCGCCGTATCCACTCCGGCCATGGCTCGCGATACCATCAACATCGTGGGTTCTTCAACGGTTTACCCGTTTGCCACCGTGGTTGCCGAGCGTTTTGGTCGTAACACTGACTTTCCGACTCCGAAGCTGGAATCCACCGGTTCCGGCGGCGGCCTGAAGCTGTTCTGTGAAGGTGTGGGCACCCAGCACCCGGACATCACCAACGCTTCCCGCCGCATGAAGAAGAGCGAGTTTGATAACTGCCAGGCCAACGGCGTTAAGGAAATCACCGAAGTACGTATCGGCGCTGACGGTATTGTTATTGCCAACTCCAATGATGCCGAGAAGCTGGACCTGAGCCTGGAGCAGGTGTTCCTGGCCCTGGCCAAGGATGTTCCGAACCCTGACGGTGGTGACGAGCTGGTCGCCAACCCGTACCAGAAGTGGAGCGAAATCGACTCCAGCCTGCCGGATATGGACATCAGCGTGATGGGCCCCCCTCCGACTTCCGGTACCCGTGACGCCTTTGTTGAGATCGCAATGGAAGGTGGCTGTAAGCAGTACGACTTCATCAAGAAGATGGAGAAGAGCCAGATGAAGTCCGTCTGCCACAGCATGCGTGAAGACGGTCCGTTCGTTGAAGCAGGCGAGAACGACAACCTGATCGTTCAGCGTCTGGCCCAGGATCCGGAAACCCTTGGCATCTTCGGCTACAGCTTCCTGATGGAAAACGAAGGTCAGATTCAGGCATCCACCATTAACGGTGTTGAGCCGACTCCTGAGTCCATCGCGGCTGAAGAGTATCCGGTCGCCCGTTCACTGTTCTTCTACATCAAGAAGGCGCACGTTGGCGTGGTTCCGGGTATCCAGGAATACGTGGCCGAGTTCACCAGCGAAAGCACCTGGGGCGACAACGGTTACCTGGTTGATGTGGGCCTTATCCCGAACCCGCGTGATCAGCGCATGAAGACTGCCAAGGCGGTCAAGGCACTGAAGCCGATGACCGGTAACGAGCTGTAAGGTTCGGCAGAGACACGTCAGGGATGACAAAAAGGAACGCGGGCCTGCAGGTCCGCGTTCCTTTATTACGTTCAGATGAATATTTCTGGCCAGCTTGCTGGCAAAATAGACGCCTTAGCTAACTAATACGCCAACACGACAGAGACTGTTATGCAGACGGCTAACCTTTTGCCCCTTGTTCTGGTTCTCGCGGTTGCTGCCTATGGACTCGCATTCATGCGTTCCAGGGCGGTAGCGGCACCGCTTGGCGGAATCCGGAACCTCAAGGCACTTCCATTCTATTACGCGGCGCGGGCGGCCCTCTGGTGCGCGATTCCCGCCCTTGTTGTTCTGGCAATCTGGACCGGCTTTGAGGGCAAAGTCATTCAGGACATTGTCATCGCGTCATTGCCACAGGATGTGTGGCCCAAATCACCGGGCCAGGCCAGCCTGGTGATTTCCCAGATCGGTAACGTGGCTGCAGGTAAACTGAACCCGGATTTTGTGCCGGAACACATCGCTGGTGCAGCGGGGCTGCTGGAAACACTCCGGGATCAGAGCCGGATGTTCAAGGCGATTCTGGTGGTGCTGATCGCGGTGCTGGGTGCCGCTTTCGCGTGGACCCGCGTGGCGCCCCATATCAATGCCCGTGAAAGCGTGGAGAAAACCCTCCGCCGGATCTTCTTTGTATGTGCGGCGGTTGCCGTGCTGACCACCGTTGGCATCGTATTCTCGGTGATTTTTGAAACTGTGCGATTTTTCGGCAAAGTGCCGATCACCGAATTCCTGTTTGGTACCTCCTGGAGCCCGCAAACCGCCTTGCGTGCGGATCAGGTCGGATCCGATGGCGCCTTCGGCATGATCCCGCTGTTTACCGGCACGCTGTTGATTTCAGCAATCGCTCTTTTTGTCGCGGTGCCGATCGGTTTGCTGTCCGCCGTTTACCTGTCGGAATACGCCAGCAAGCGCATTCGCTCCACGGTCAAGCCGCTGCTGGAAATGCTGGCTGGCGTGCCTACGGTTGTTTATGGCTTTTTCGCGGCACTGACGGTCGCGCCGTTCATTCGTGATCTGGCGGAGCTGGTTGGGCTGGAGGCGTCCTCCCAGAGCGCTCTTGCGGCGGGACTGGTGATGGGCATCATGATCATTCCTTTTGTCTCATCCCTGTCGGACGACGTTATCAACGCGGTCCCCCAGACCCTGCGGGACGGTTCCCTCGCCCTGGGCGCGACCCAGTCGGAAACCATGAAGAACGTGATTTTCCCGGCGGCATTGCCGGGCATCATCGGCGGCATTCTGCTGGCGGCATCGCGGGCCATTGGTGAAACCATGATCGTGGTGATGGCGGCGGGCCTGGCCGCCAACCTGACCGCCAATCCACTGGATTCGGTAACCACGGTGACCGTTCAGATTGCCACGTTGCTGGTAGGTGACCAGGAGTTCGACAGTGCCAAGACGCTGTCGGCATTCGCCCTGGGCATGATGCTGTTCATCGTGACGCTGGCGCTCAACGTGGTTGCACTCAAGATTGTACGTAAATATAGGGAACAGTATGACTGATCAACGTTCTCAGGCGGAGTTAGTCCGTCAGTCACTGGCGCGCCGGTACCGTAAGGAGCGCCGTTTCCGTCTGTACGGCATCCTGGCCATTTCCATCGCGCTGGCGTCTCTTTTCATCCTGTTTGCCGACATCATCGGCAAGGGCTACACCGGTTTTGTGAAGACAACGATCACCCTCGATGTGACGCTGGATTCGGAAGCCATGTACCTGGATGATCCGACCGATGAAGATCAGATCTCCATGGCGGATTTCGCCGCGCCGATTATTGCGGCGTTGCAGGAGCATTTTCCGAATGCGGAAGGTGCGTCGGCCAGGCGCGAACTGGGCCGGTTGGTTGGCAGCTACGCAGCCAGCGATGTTCGCGATTTCCTCGAAAACAATCCGGATTTGCTGAATACCACACAAACCATGGAGTTCCTCGCGCACGACACGGTGTCGGTGTATGTGAAGCATGCTGACAATCCCAGCTACAGTATCCGCCTGTCGGAGCGACAGCAGGGATGGGTTGATGAACTGCTGGAGAAGGGCGTTATTGATACCGGTTTCAATGACGTGCTGTTCAGCCGGGGTGACTCACGGGAGCCCGGCAACGCCGGCATTCTGGGCGCCATCGTAGGATCGTTGTTGACGATGCTGGTTACCCTGGCGATCTCGTTTCCGATGGGGATTGCGGCAGCCATTTATCTGGAAGAGTTCGCACCCCAGAACAGGATCACTGACTTCATCGAGGTCAACATCAACAACCTGGCGGCGGTGCCCTCAATCATCTTTGGTCTGTTGGGGCTGGCGGTGTTTATCGGGCTGTTCGGCATGCCACGTTCGGTGCCGGTGGTGGGTGGTCTGGTGTTGGCACTGATGACCCTGCCAACAATCATCATTTCCAGTCGTGCGGCCATCAAGAGCGTGCCGCCGTCGATCCGGGAAGCAGCCGAAGGTATTGGCGCGTCGAAAATGCAGGTGGTGCTTCATCATGTGGTTCCGCTGGCCATGCCCGGCATGCTGACCGGCTCCATCATCGGTATGGCGCAGGCACTGGGTGAAACCGCGCCGCTGTTGTTGATTGGCATGGTGGCCTTCATTGTCGAAGTGCCGGACGGTTTCTTCAGTTCCGCAACTGTACTGCCGGTACAGATTTACCTTTGGGCAAGCAGCTCCGAGCAGGGCTTTGTCGAGCTGGCCTCCGCCGGCATCATGGTGCTGCTTGCCTTTATGATCAGTATGAATGCATTGGCCATCTGGCTCCGTAAGCGTCTTGAGCGCCGGTGGTAAAGGAGAAAGCTATGAATATGAACGAATCGATTACCAGCGTAGCTGAAACATCGGATGACAGCGTGAAGGCCCCTCAGGAGCCCACCGCCGCCACAAAGCGGGAAGATATTGCGGTTGAAGAGGGCAAAACCGTCGGCGTTCCCTACGCTGACGATCCCAAGTTCAAGCTTCGCAACGTCGAGGTGTTCTACGGTGAGGATCGCGCCATCAAGGACATCAGCCTGGACATCGCCCGTAACGAGGTGATCTCTTTCATCGGCCCGTCCGGCTGCGGCAAGTCCACGTTCCTGCGCTGCCTGAACCGCATGAACGACAGTATTGATATCTGCCGAGTCAAAGGTCAGTTGATGCTGGATGACGAGGATATCTACCACTCCAGGAAAGACGTGGTGGAGCTGCGTGCCCGCGTGGGCATGGTGTTCCAGAAGCCGAACCCGTTTCCCAAGTCGATCTACGACAACGTGGCTTATGGCCCGCGCATTCACGGCCTCGCCAACCGCAAATCGGAACTGGATGAGATCGTTGAAAACAGCTTGCGCAAGGCCGGCCTCTGGAGCGAGGTGAAAGACCGCCTGGACGCCACGGCAACCGGTATGTCCGGTGGTCAGCAGCAGCGCCTGTGTATCGCCCGCGCCATCGCCGTCAGCCCGGAAGTGATCCTGATGGACGAACCGTGTTCAGCGCTGGACCCCATCGCAACCGCTCGGGTGGAAGAACTGATCTCCGAAATGTCGGAAAGCTACACCATCGTGATCGTGACCCACTCCATGCAGCAGGCGGCCAGGGTGTCTCACCGCACCGCGTATTTCCATCTGGGGCATCTGGTGGAAGTCAACGAAACCTCCAAGGTCTTTACCGCACCCGAACATGAACTGACCGAATCCTACATCACTGGCCGTTTCGGCTAATCCGGTCATTGTTGAACATTGGAGAACAGAGCTATGCCAAATAAAAAGGACGACGTATACGGCGATCACATATCGCACAAGTTCAACGATGAACTGCTGGAGCTCAAGACCGAGTTCCTGAAAATGGGCGGTATGGTCGAATCCCAGGTGGAACGCGCTATCCAGGCGCTGGTGGATAACGATGGCCACCTGGCGGATGAAGTGCGCGCCGGCGACAAGAAGGTCGACCAGATGGAGATCGACATCGATGAAGAGGCGACTTTGATCATCGCCCGCCGTCAGCCCACCGCGCGGGATCTGCGCCTGGTGATTTCGGTGATCAAAATGGTCGCGGACCTTGAGCGGGTAGGGGATGAAGCGAAGAAGATCGCCAAGTTCGCTATCAAGCTTAATGAAGAAGGCCAGGCTCCCCGCGGCTACGTGGAAGTCCGTCACATCGGCAATCATGTGCTGAGCATGCTGCACGATGCTCTGGACGCCTTCGCTCGTCTGGATTCACAGCAGGCGCTGCGGATCATGAAAGAGGACAAGCGGGTTGATGAGGAGTACCAGGCAGCCACGCGAACGTTGCTGACGTTCATGATGGAAGACACGCGCAACATCTCACGCTGCATGTCGGTGATGTGGGTGCTTCGTGCCCTGGAGCGGGTGGGTGATCACGCCTGCAACATTGCCGAGAATGTGATTTTCATGGTCAAGGGCGAGGATGTTCGTCATACGCCGGTGGAAGAGGCCGAGAGGGTCGTCGGTCGCTGACTTGGTTCTTTTGGGCCGGGCTTTATCAGGCTTGGCGGGAGGGCCGGTGTGTGGTTCGGCTTTCCGGG
>NZ_JBJJLB010000043.1:0-49053 GCF_045449795.1 Marinobacter alkalisoli | reverse complement strand
GT
Source organism: Marinobacter alkalisoli (assembly GCF_045449795.1). Classification (NCBI taxonomy): domain Bacteria; kingdom Pseudomonadati; phylum Pseudomonadota; class Gammaproteobacteria; order Pseudomonadales; family Marinobacteraceae; genus Marinobacter; species Marinobacter alkalisoli. Next base: position 49,051 of record NZ_JBJJLB010000043.1, on the reverse strand, counting down.
GGGCGCTTAGCTTTCGCCATCCATGGCGAAAGATAGTCCCGGAAAGCCGAACCACACACCGGCCAACCGGGGCTGGGAGAAGCCCGGATTTACTATCACCGAAGTGCGCTCAAGTCTTTTCGAAGCATTGGCACCAAGGTACGAGCAAGTGGGCCGGTAATGCTGTTTGGGACTATCTTTGGCCATGGATGGCCAAAGCTAAGCGCGCATGGATGCCTTGAGCGTGTCCCAAACAGCATTACCGGCCCGCTTGCCTACTCCCAAAGCCTCAGGCCTGCTTCATCTTGTCAGTATACGGAGGCCAACCCAGTGGCTTGCCGGCCAGTACATGCAGGTGGATGTGAAACACCGTCTGCCCGGAGTTTTCGCCGCAGTTCATCACCACCCGATAGCCATCGTCTGCTACCCCCTTTTCCCGGGCAACCTGCGCTGCTACCAGATACAGATGTCCGACCAGCTCGCGGTCGGCTTCGGTGATGTCATTGATGGTGGCGATGGGCTTTTTCGGGATCACCAGAAAATGCACCGGTGCCTGCGGATTGATGTCACTGAACGCCAGGCTGAGGTCGTCCTCGTAGAGAATGTCTGCCGGAATTTCCCGGTTGATGATCTTGGTGAAAATCGTTTCTGACATGTAGGGCTCCTTGGTTTTTTTATACCGGTTTCAGAACTGATTCAGCCCCGGTAAACGGGCGGTGATCTGTTTGAGAACCGCCGGCAGTTCCTCGTCGATCCCCATGGCGTAGCGGGCGACCTGGTTGCGGGCGAAGGGCAGGGCGCGGGCCGCCCCCAGGCCGAGGTTGCGTAACAGGTGAATCGGCGGGATGCGGTTGCTGAACAGGTGGTAGAAGGCGTCCATCGCCAGCATCATGCGGCGGTTGGCGGGGCGCCGTTGCTGCTCGTAGCGTGCAAGCCACTGTGGGTCAGCGAGATCGCAGCCGGCCCGTCGGGCCTCGCGAATCAGGGATTGCAGACAGGCGGCGTCCTGGAAGCCGAGGTTGACGCCCTGTCCAGCCAATGGGTTGATGGTATGGGCAGCGTCGCCGACCAGAACTACTCGCCCATTGCTGTACTGTTTCGCGTGTTGCCGGGCGATGGGGAAGCTGGCCCGGGCATCGACGTGTGTCAGTGGTGGCAGGTCAGTGGGGAAGCCCTTCTGGATCTCCTCCATCAGAGATTCGGTGTCCAGCGACTTCAGTCGGGCGAGTTCTCCGGGAGCGTCGTACCAGACCAGTGATGCCCAGCGTTCTCCGGGGTGTTGATCGCCCGCGCTGTGCAGTGGCAGGAAGGCCCGGGGGCCGGACGGATGGAAGGCCTGCCAGGTGATGTCTTCCACCGGCCCCAGGTAACGCACCGAGACGACCATGGCCTGCTGGGCATACTGGTCACGGGTGACGCCAATACCCGCCATGTCCCGTATCCGTGACAGGGCACCGTCGGCGCCAATCACCAGTTCACAGGTCAGTTCGCTACCATCTTCCAGGGTCACGGTTGCCTGATCGTTGCCGTTATCCACCTTGGTCACGCCGTTGCCCGAGAGAACAGTCACGGAGGGCGGCTCTTCGGCACATTGCCACAGCGCCTGCTGGGTGATCCGATTCTCAACAATGTGGCCCAGATGGGTGGCCGAGAGGCTGGCAGCGTCAAAGACGACCTCGCCCAGTTTGCGGGGGATGAGGCTGCTGAGGGAATGTTGCGTCTGGTCCCAGACCGCAAGACGGCGGTATACCGTGGTTCGCATGGCCAACATCCGTGACCAGGCGCCGAGTTGCTGCAGGTAGCGTTCACTCCCGGCGCTGAGGGCGGAAACACGAATGTCGGGAGGCGAACTGGCGTCGAAGGATGGAGCGCCGGCTTTGTCAACGAGGGCCACGCGGAAACCGCTCTGGCCCAGGCCCGTGGCCAGGGCTGCACCCACCATGCCGGCACCGGCAACAACTATGTCAAAAGCTTGAGTCATAACGGGTTCCTGTCTGAGGCTTCCAGTTTACGCGATGGAAGATTTCAGACAAGCGACCCGACACTGTCCGGCACCGTCGGTCAGTAGCCGGCGGCCCTTGGTACCCGAGATCTGGATAGATGTTCCGGGCGACGACGGCCTTTTGCCAGCCAGGCTGGTTTCTGGGCGCCCGGCTTGGTGAACCCCTGGTTGAGCACCATCGGCTGTACCAGTTCCAGAAAATCGGTGGTTTTCATATGTACCGATTCGGTATGCGTGCCTGCGGCAAACGCCAGTTCCTGCTGTTCCGTCAGGGCTTCGGCACAATAGACTGACATTTCGAACAGATTGCCGAAGGGAGGCATGGCGCCGACTTCGCACTCGGGAAAGCGGTCCTGGAATTCCTGCTCGTCGGCAAGGTCGACAAAATCGGTATCAAGGATGCCGGAGAGGCGGTCCCAGCGAATACGCCAGGTGGCGGGCATGACCAGCATGGCCATTTTTCCATCGAGCTCTATGATGACGGTTTTGACAACCCGGTCACCCGCAATTTTTACGTGGTGGGCCAGTTCCTGGGCGGTGAACGCTGGAGGGTGGGACAGGCACATGTATTCCACGTTGGCCTGATCGAGGAAATCCTTCAATTGCTGTACCGGCATAGTGACAACCTCCTACCAGCAATGACAGCGAACTGGGGCCGGTGGTTGTTCTATGCCTGACCCCGGTGGCCTGTCGCTGGCTCCCCTGGTGGAGAACCAGCGCCATTATCGTCAGCTTAGTTGAGGCTGAGCAGAATGCGAGTAACCGGATGTATTATTGAGTCACCTGTCCCGATTCCCCTGAGTGGGTGTAAACGTGTACATCGCGCTGTGGGAAAGGAATGGTGATGCCTTCTTCATCGAACGCTTTCTTCACCTTTTCCTGCATATCCCAGTAGTACGGCCAGAGATTGTCAGTGGCTACCCAGGCTCGGAACATGATGTCGACGGAGTTGTCACCAAGCCCGCCCACGCAGATTCTTGGCGGCGGATCCATCAGCGAGCGATCGTCTTCCTCGAACAGGCGCTGGCAGATGGCCTTGGCCTTGTCGATGTCATCGTCATAGCCAATGCCGAACGTCATGTCGCAGCGGCGCTTGTCATAAATGCTGACATTCACCAGGGTTGCATTGGACAGGCTGCCGTTGGGGATGACGACGCGGCGGTTGTCGAAGGTGTTGACGATGGTATACAGGATGCTGATCTCGTCGACCGCACCGAGGAAGCCCTGGGCCTCGATGGTGTCACCCACCTTGAATGGCTTGAAGATCAGGATCAGCACCCCACCGGCAAAGTTGCCCAGGCTGCCTTGCAGGGCCAGGCCGATGGCCAGGCCGGCAGCACCGAGGACGGCAATGAATGAGGTGGTGGCAATGCCGACCATGGAGGCGACGGAAATCAGCAGCAGGATCTTGAGGATTGTACCGATCAGACCGCACAGGAACTTGTTCAGTGTCGGGTCTTTCTGGCTCAACTTGGCATCGAGGACGGCAACAAATCGCTTGATCAGCCAGAGGCCGACAATCAGGGTGATAATTGCAAGAACGACTTTAGGCGCGTAGCTCATGATCAGGGTGATACCCTGATCGACAATCTCAGAGGCTTTTCCGTCTGCACCAAACAGATCTTCCATCAGGCGACTCCTTGTTCTTCGTTAGTTTTCAGGTGAATATTCAGGTTTTCCTACGAAACTGTTTAGCGATTGGCCCAGTCAATGATGGTAGCCGGAGGGCCCTGGACCACAATTCGCCCCTTCTTCTGATTCAGTTGATAGTCGTACATCGGGTCGTAATAGTCTTCCAGCAGTGTCTGGATCCATCGATTGTGACCGCCCGGATCGCCCTGGTCCCGCTGTTGATCCAGAGCTTCGGTCATCAACTCCCGAAGGTGTTTGTGCCTTTCTCCGCCCAGTCGCTTGCGGATCCGGTCCAGTGCGCTGAGCAGGTAGTCATGGAAGTTCAGCCAGCCGGCCTCGGAGCCGTCCCGGGCAGTATAGTCGGCAAGCATGTTTTCGACATAATCTTCGCGGATAATAGCAACTCGCTCCGACATTGGCTGCTCCAGCACCATCAGGGGAGCTTCGGACATTCGCTCCTTCAGGCTGTCCGGCAGCGCACAGCGTCCCACAAGCCGACTTTCATCCTCCAGGTAAATCGGGCCACCGATACGATGTTTGGCTTTGAGCATGGCCACCGCCAGACGGTTCTCGAAATCGATTTGCGAAGGTTGGGGCGTTACCTTCCGGCCGAAACTGGAACCCCGATGATTGGCCAGTCCTTCCAGATCCACCGGGTTGGGCAGCTGTTGCAGCACCCGGGTTTTCCCGGTGCCAGTACGGCCGCTCAGGATGATGAACCCGGAAGACGCTGCCACGGATTCCAGGCTGTCGATCAGGAAACGTCGAAGCGCCTTGTAACCGCCCTTGATCAGCGGGTAATCGATGCCTGAATCGCGGATCCACTGTTGCGTTAACCGCGACCTCAGCCCGCCCCTGAAACAGAACAGGTAGCCGTCGGGATGATTGGCAATGAAGCGCTTCCAGGCCTCAATGCGCTGGCCCTTGATGTCACCGGAAACCAGTTGGTGGCCGAGTTCAATGGCCTTGTCCTGGCCCTTTTCCTTATAGCAGATGCCGACCCGGTGACGTTCCTCGTCATTCATCAGCGGGGCATTCTCCGCGCACGGGAAGCTGCCCCTGTTGAACTCCGTCGGGGCGCGGACGTCCATCATCGGCGTATCATTCAGAAACAGGGAGAGGTAATCGTCGGTATCGGGTCTGGAGGCCATTTCAGTGGTTTGGGTCGTAGGAAAAATGTCGCTGCAGTATAACGGAGACGGTGGTTTTTTGCTCGCCTGCAGGTATGGCTGTCCGCTGGCACAAGCTACAATGCAGCGCTTTCATAACCAGCGATCCGGAGCCGTGATGAACGAGGACGTACTCAACCAACACCTGCAGAAGACCCTCAGCCGTGGGCGGGTTGCGGTTACCCGACCGGCCGGGTGTCCGCAAATTGCCCTCTATCTGTTTGATCCCACGGTACTGGAAGGGCCGCTGAGTCATGAGGAAGCGCAGGCTGTGGTGGCGGAACCCGCCTACTGGTCCTTTTGCTGGGCAAGCGGGCAGGTGTTGGCGGCCTGGATCCTGGCGAACCCACAACGGGTGGCAGGCAAGCGGGTGCTGGACTTCGGTTCCGGCTCCGGTGTGGTGGCGATTGCCGCAGCGATGGCGGGTGCAGCTGAAGCCATCGTCTGTGATATTGATCCGGCTGCGCTCGACGCCGCTACTGCCAATGCGCGGCTAAACAACGTTGCGGTGACTCTGTGTGAAGACTGGCATGCCAAGCCGGAAGGTATCGACGTGGTGACGGCGGCGGATGTGCTCTATGATCCGGAGAACAAGCCGTTGCTACAGGCATTTCATAGCGTCGCCCCCCAGGTGCTGCTTGCGGATTCCCGGGTCAGGAATCTGGGTGACGAGCGGTACCAGCGTCAAACGGTGATTGAAGGCAGGACCTGGCCGGACCTCAACGAGTTCGAAGAATTCAATCAGGTCAGGATTTATCTGGTGGAAGGGTTACCGGGAGCATAGAAAAAGAAAGGGCAACCCTCAGGCTGCCCTTTTCGGAACAGGTCGTCGCGTCCTTGCGAAATTTGCAACTGCCTTGTTGCGTTATCCTTGAGCCACTCCGTGGTGCCAGCGTCCGAGCCAGCTATCCAGAAAGATTTCCCTTAAGCGAGGCGTCCATGTATCCCTGCCTCTCCCTGCATCCAGTTGCCGGGGTGCGTCCTGTGCGTCTTCCGTTTCCCTGTCATCCCTGACGAATCCACTATAGCAACCCTGGTCTGACAAACGTGTGACATACGCAGGTCCTTACGCCGTCATTTGTATGACGCCTTTGGTTAGTTTAGGTAAAACAGTAAGTTAGTTGAGCTGCGGTTTTATGTGATCGGAGTGCCTACGCAATGTTTCCGCAAGGGCTTACGAGCTTGTAGGAAATATCGCACAAGAGAACTGGAGAAATTCTCACATCCGTGAATCCGGGATCTCATCGGGCTGTGGTGAGTGTGGCAACATGGTATGCTTTGCGCCCCGTCACTGTCATTGAAGCGGAGGTAATGCCACCTATGTTGAAGGGAAACTTTTTTCGTGGCCTGGGCTACCTCGGTGAAGGTTTCAGGTTGATTCGCCAGCCTGGCCTGCGCTTGTTCGTGGTTATTCCCCTGATTATCAACATCCTGCTGTTCGGTTTGCTGTTCTATTTTCTCGCTGAACTGTTCGCCGCCATGATCGCTGCCGCCATGGGCTGGTTGCCTGACTGGGCCTGGCTGCAGAGCCTGGACTGGTTGTTCTGGATTCTGTACGGCGTGGTGATTCTGCTGATGCTGGCCTACGGGTTTGTCATTCTGGCGAACCTGATCGGGTCACCCTTCTATGGCTACCTGGCGGAGCTGACCGAGAAGCACCTTACCGGCCAGGAGGTCAGCACCGACGATGGCTGGGGCGAGATCATCCGGGACATTCCCCGCGCCCTGTGGCGTGAGGTGCAGAAAATTCTCTATTACCTGCCGCGGGCCATCGGCCTGTTGATCATTGGGCTGATTCCGGTGGTTAACCTGGTGGCTGCCGTGCTGTGGTTCCTCTTTAACTGCTGGATGATGTCGCTGCAGTACGTGGATTACCCGGCGGACAATCATAAGGTCAGTTTCCCAGCATTGCGCAAGCTATTGGGAGATACCCGGCTGTCTGCCTTCGGATTTGGTCTGCCGGTGGCGCTGGCCGCCATGGTGCCGGTGTTGAACCTGGTGGTGGTACCGGCGGCGGTGTGTGGCGCGGCGGCTTACTGGGTGCGTGAGAGCGGCGCAGACTACAAACAGCTGAATTAATGACACTTACGGAAACAACGACTTAACAGACACCCTGAATTGAAACGCGACGGAGGTTTCTTGGACGCATCGGATTTTGTCATCGGCCAGCGCTGGGTCAGCCACAGCGACACCGGTCTCGGGCTTGGAATTGTCACCGACATCTCGGGACGTCGGGTCACCCTCGGGTTCCCGGCAGCCGACGAAGAGCGCACCTACGCTATTGATAACGCCCCCCTGTCCCGCATCATTTACCAGATCGGTGAAGAGATCGAGACCTTCGATGGCGATCGCTATACCGTGCGTGCGGTGGAAGAGTTGGGTGGCGTGATGATGTACCACGCCGACGATGGCGAAGACATCCAGCAGATATCCGAAGTCAAGTTGAGCAGTTCGGTGAATTTCTCTGCGCCCCATCAGCGCCTGTTTGCCGGCCAGTTTGACCGCAACGGCGCCTTCCGGCTTCGCGTTGCGACCCTGCAGCACCAGGATCGTTTGCGGGCATCCTCCGCCCAGGGCCTGATCGGGGCCCGTACCCAGCACCTGCCTCACCAGATCTACATTGCCCACGAAGTGGCCAGCCGCCATGCGCCAAGGGTGTTGCTGGCCGACGAAGTGGGCCTCGGCAAAACCATTGAAGCGGGCCTGATCCTTCACTATCAGCTGCACACCGGTCGCGCGAAACGGGCGTTGATCGTGGTGCCGGATTCGCTGATTCACCAGTGGCTGGTGGAAATGCTGCGGCGTTTCAACCTGCGATTCTCCATTATCGATCAGGGCCGCTACGATGCGCTGTCTGAAAGTGAGGACGACGTCGACGCCCTGGTCAACAAGGTGTTCGGGGATGCGTTCTCGGTCAATCCGTTTGAAAGCGATCAACTGGTTCTGTGCAGCCTCGACTTCCTGAAGTCCAGCCCGCAGGCCCAGAAGGATGCGGTGGCGGCCGGCTGGGACCTGATGGTGGTGGACGAGGCCCATCATCTGGCCTGGAGTCCGGAGCAGGTAAGCCCGGAATACCAGTTGGTGGAAGACCTGTCGGCGGCCAGCCGGGGCTTGTTGTTGCTGACCGCAACGCCGGAACAGGTAGGCGTGGCCAGCCACTTTGCCCGCCTGAGGCTACTGGACCCTGCCCGTTTCCACGATCTTGAGGCCTTCCGTGAGGAAGAGCAGCAGTACGAAGCCATCAATGAGGTGGTGCGCCGCCTGCAGGACAACGGTGACAGCCTGACGCCGGAAGACCGGGCGGCCCTGGAGAACTGGCTGGGTGACGAGCTGGCTGTGCTGGAAGAGTCCCCCGAGCCGCAACAGGCCATCATCGATGCCCTGCTGGATCGCCACGGTACCGGGCGCGTGCTGTTCCGTAACACCCGGGCTGCGATTCAGGGCTTCCCGGAACGTCGTGTCCTGCCGGTCCCCCTGCCGTGTCCCGACAGCTATCAGCCCCACCGGTTTGGCCTCGGAAATCTGGCGCCGGAACGTGCGCTGGACGAAGAGCAGTGGCTGGCGGACGACCCCCGGGTGGCCTGGCTGGAAAAAAACCTGACCAGCCTGAAGCCGGCCAAGGTGGTGGTTATCTGTGCCCACGCCAGCACGGCCATGGCGCTGGAGCATTATCTGCAGCTGCGGGCCGGTATCCGCAGTGCGGCGTTCCACGAGCACCTGAGCCTGATTGAACGGGACCGGGCGGCGGCCTATTTCTCCGACACCGAACAGGGTGCCCAGGCGCTGATCTGTTCCGAGATTGGCAGCGAGGGGCGCAACTTCCAGTTCGCCCACCACCTGGTGTTGTTTGACCTGCCAGCCAACCCGGACTTGCTGGAGCAGCGTATCGGGCGGCTCGATCGTATTGGCCAGTCCGACACTATCGACATCCACATTCCCTATCTGGAAGGCACGGTTCAGGAGGCCCAGTTCCGCTGGTTCCATGAAGGCCTCAATGCCTTTGGTGAGAGCTGTTCCGTTGGCGTTGCGGTGCAGGACAAGGTCCAGGCCGAGTGGCAGCGCGTGGTGGATGGCGAATTTGCAGAACTGGACACCGTGCTGGCGGATTCCAGCGCGGAGGCCGAACGCCTGCGTACGCTGCTACAGAATGGGCGCGATGCACTGATCGAAATGAATTCCTGTCGCCGCGACGTGGCGAATGACCTGATTGGGCAGATCGAAGAGGAAGAGGGCTCCGCTGAGGTGCGGGATTATATGGTCGACGCGTTCGATATCCTCGGCGTGGATATCGAAGATCATTCCGAGCAAGCCGATGTGCTCAAGCCTGGCGAGCACTATCACGCCGGGCATGTGTCCGAGTTGCCGGAAGATGGTCTGACCGTCACCTGGAGCCGGCAGCAGGCGCTGGAGCGCGAAGACATGGCGTTCATGAGCTGGGAGCACCCGCTGGTGACCGGCGTGATGGACTCGGTGACCAGTTCCGGCCTCGGCAAGGCCGCGCTCGCCAGTCTGTCGGTCAAGGCTCTGCCTGCAGGTACTTTATTGCTGGAAGCTTTGTTCACGGTGCACTGCCCGGCACCCGAATCATTGCAGTTGTCACGCTATCTGCCGGTGTCGCCGCTGCGTTTGCTGGTGGATGTCAATGGTCGCGATCTGTCCGCCGCCTTGCCCCATGACCGCCTGAACGATCTCTGCTCCAATATCCGTCGGCGCACTGCGCAGGCGATCGTGCCGCAGATCCGGCCACAGGTGGAAACCATGGTTGATCACGCCGAGGGGCTGGCGGACCCTCATCTGGAACCGATGCGTGAAAAGGCACTGGAACAGTTAAACCGGGTGTTTGAGCCGGAAATCCGTCGTCTTGAGGCGCTGAAGAAAGTGAACCCGGCCATCCGGGACGAAGAGATCGGATTTTTCCAGGACCAGTTCGAGGCGGCAAAATCGGCGCTCACGCAGGCCAGCCTGTCCCTGGAAGGCATTCGGGTGATTGTAACTGCCTGATCATGATGTGATTACTGGCCAGGAATCATCTGATCGGTTACCTTGAACGTAACGAAATGTAGTCTTCGATATTCAATCCATGAATGACAGAGAGACCTTATGATGACTTTCATTCTGTTCGTGATCGCGGTGGCCGGTCTGTTGACCGTGGCGCGCCGGGAGTCCGGCGCCAAGCCGGCCATTGGTGTGATGGTGGTGGTGGGGCTGTTGTCCCTGATATTTGCTTCCGGAACACTCGCGCTGATTCTGTTTATCGGTGCCGGCGTAACCGCTGCAGCCGGACTGCCGGGATTCCGCCAGAGCTGGCTGACACCGCGCATTTTCGCCATGTTCAAGAAGGTGGCGCCCAAGGTTTCCGAGACGGAGAAGGTCGCCCTCGAAGCGGGCACTGTGGGCTGGGATGGTGAACTGTTCACCGGCCAGCCGGATTGGCACAACCTGCTGATCAATCGCAACACCGGCCTGAGCGATGAAGAACAGGCATTTGTGGATAACCAGTGCAACCAGGCCATCTCCATGTGTAACGCCTGGGACCTGGCGGTCGAGCGTGCCGATCTGCCGAAAGAACTGTGGGACTTCCTGAAGAAAGAGAAATTCTTCGGCATGATTATCCCGAAGGAATACGGCGGCCTGCATTTCTCGGCTAAGGCTCAAACCGCGGTGCTGCAGAAGCTGGCGGCCAACGAGATGCTGATGGTGTCCGTAGGCGTGCCGAATTCCCTCGGCCCGGGCGAGTTGCTGGTCAAGTATGGTACCGAAGAGCAGAAGAACCACTACCTGCCGCGCCTGGCGGACGGGCGTGAGATCCCCTGTTTCGGTCTGACCGGTCCCCGCGCCGGTTCGGACGCCACCTCCCTGCCGGACACCGGCATTGTCTGCAAGCAGGAGGTTGACGGTAAGGAAGTACTGGGCATCCGGCTCAACTTCGAGAAACGCTGGATTACCCTGGCACCGATCGCCACCGTGGTCGGCTTGGCGTTCCGCATGTTCGACCCGGACGGATTGCTGGGCGATACGGAAGACTACGGCATCACTTGTGCGTTGATTCCCCGAGACACCAAGGGGATGGAAATCGGTCGCCGTCATTGCCCGATTGGTCATCCGTTCCTGAATGGCCCGATCAAGGGCAAAGATGTCTTCATTCCGCTGGATTACATTATCGGTGGTCAGGAAATGGCCGGTCAGGGCTGGCGTATGCTGGTTGAATGCCTGTCCGTGGGTCGCTGTATCACCCTGCCATCCGGGGCGGCCGGTGCTGCGGCTTATGCTGTGGGCACTGCCGGTGGCTTCACCCGGATTCGTCGTCAGTTCAATACCCCGGTCGCGGATATGGAAGGGGTGCAGGAGCCCCTGGCGCGGATTGCCGCCAAGACTTACATTTCCCAGGCAGCGGTAAACCACACCGCCAACATGATCGACAAGGGCGAGAAACCGGCCGTGCCGTCGGCGATCCTCAAGTATCACCTGACCGAGTTCCAGCGCAGTGTGCTGACCGATGCCATGGATGTTCACGGTGGCAAGACGGTCACTCTCGGACCCCGTAACTACCTCGGTATCGGCTTCAGTGGTGCCGCGGTGTCCATCACCGTGGAAGGCGCCAACATCATGACTCGCAGCCTGATGATCTTCGGTCAGGGCGCTATCCGCTGCCACCCCTACGTGCTCAAGGAGCTGGCTGCGAAGGACAATGACGACATCGACGCGTTCGATGATGCCTTCTTCGGGCACGCTGGTCTGATCTTTGGCAACGCTGCCCGTGCCTTCACCCAGGCCCTGGGAATAGGCCGTGCGGACGTACCGTTCGACAGCGCCAGCCGCAAGTACGCCCAGGCCGTTGCCCGCTTCAGTGCCGCCTTTGGCCTGTGCGGTGATGCCGCCATGACCACCCTGGGCAGTGAACTGAAAATGCGTGAACTGATCTCCGCGCGGCTGGGTGACATGCTGTCCAACCTGTATCTGGCGTCCATGGTGCTGAAGAACTGGCACGAAACCCAGCCGGTGGAAGGTGAGAAGGAAGTGATGGAGTACAGCCTGGCTCTGTTGCTCCACCGCACGGAAAACGCACTGGATGAATTCCTCCAGAATCTGCCCAACCGTCCGGTGGCGATGGCTCTGCGCGCTGTGACCATGCCGCTCGGTCGCCGCTGGGACGCACCCCATGATGACCTGGCACGCAGTCTGGCCCGTGCGATCTCCACCGACACCCCGATCCGCAGCAAGCTGATTGCCAGTGCCTGGACCACCGATGGCGAAGGCAAGGTGGAAAATCCGGTGGCCCGCTACAACGGTCTTCTGCAGGATTACGACAAGGCCGAGCAGCTCTATCGCAAGGTTACCAAGGCCTACGCCAAGGGCGAATTGCCAATGACCGCGCTGCATCCGGAAGAGCGCTTCGAAGCGGCTCTGGAAGCCGGTGTATACACCAAGGAAGAGGCAGACTTCATGCGGCAGTACGAGACGGTGGTGCTGGAAATGCTCACCGTGGACGACTTCCCGTTTGATGAGTTTGCCCGTAACAAGGACACGGTGATTGATCATAATCCTGCATAACCGGGCAGTGATCTGATATGTGGCTGTCCTTTGTTGCCGTGAGTGTTGGCGCCGTGATCGGCGCCAACCTTCGTTGGGCGCTGGGTTTGTGGCTGAACGCCAGTTACCACGTCATCCCGCTGGGTACGCTGGCTGCGAACCTTACAGGCGGGTGGCTGGTGGGGCTGTTAATCGGCTTTTTCATGCATGGCAGTTCCCTGGCCCCGGAATGGCGACTGTTTGCCATCACTGGTCTGTGCGGTGCGTTAACCACCTTTTCCACTTTCTCGCTGGAGATGTTCGCCGCCATCCAGGAGGGCAAGTGGAGTATGGCCATTGCCGGTGTATTGGCTCATGTGGTCGGCTCCATCCTCATGACAGCGCTGGGAATTTATACGTTTGGCCTGCTTCGCGGGTGATGGGTATCTATACCTACAGAAATTATTAAAAATACTCTTGGCAATCCCCTGAATCAGGAGTAGAGTATTTTGCGTAGGAAAGATTCAGCAAAGCATTTCATGAATAAGACGTACCTCCGCAGTTAGTAGTGACCGTCCTGTTTTTGATTCCGCGAGTTCTGTATTTCCGTCAAACGCTGACCCTGCACCACGAAGGTGTCTGGCAGCAGATAATATGATTGATTTCAGGAAGTTTAAGTATGTCTACTACTACCGGTACTGTTAAGTTCTTCAACGAAGCAAAAGGCTTTGGCTTTATCACTCGTGAAGGCGGCCCGGACGTTTTTGTTCACTACAGCGCTATTCAGGGCAGCGGTTTCAAAACTCTGGCAGAAGGCCAGCAGGTTGAGTTCACCGTTACCCAGGGCCAGAAAGGTCCTCAGGCGGAGAACGTTGTTGCTCTGTAATCCCTCCCGGATTAAGCAATAACCGCCAAAAAAGGCAGCTTCGGCTGCCTTTTTTTATGCCTTTGGCCCCTCCTGAAATTTGTGATTCCAGGTTCCCTGTGTAATCTTTACGCCCCTGTTGCCCGTTATTGACTGGCGTTATTGAGATGTTCAGGAACCCCTTCTATGCTGCAATTCGTCAAAGCAATCTGGATTCTGTTCTGGGCTGCCCTGCTGACCCTTCTGCTGTTCTTCCCGATCGTCATTGCTGCCTTGGTGGGCAAGCGTGGTGATGCCGCCTTCCATGGTACCCAGGTCTTTGCGTGGACCATCCTCAAGGTAACCGGTATCCGCCTGGTGGTGACCGGCAGGGAGAACATCGTGCCGGGGCAACGCTACGTGATTCTCAGCAACCACGCGTCCTACTTTGATCCGCCGGCACTGGTCTTGGCGTTGGGACTGCAATATCGCTGGGTCATCAAGAAGGAATTGAGAAAGGTGCCGCTGTTCGGGCTGGCGCTGGAAACCTCGAGAAACCTGTTTATCGACCGCTCAAAAGGCAGCGCTGCCCTGGAGAGTATCAAGCGCGGTGTTGCCCAGTTGCCGGATGGCACCGGAATACTGCTGTTCCCGGAAGGCACGCGTTCCCTGGATGGCCACTTGCTGCCGTTCAAGAAAGGCGGTTTTGTGATTGCCAGGGACGGGAAGTTGCCGATACTTCCGGTGACCATCCGGGGCTCTCACGATCGCCTGCCCAAGGGTACTGCGGCTTTCAGTCCTGGTATTATTGAAATCGTTATCCATCCGCCGGTTACTACCAGTGACAAGTCGGTAGACGAGTTGATGGCGGAAGTGAAGGGCACCATTGCTGGTGCCCTGTAACGCGATTCTTCTCGTGTCCGCTTATTCCGCAAAAATCTCGTTGTAGAAACGCAGTGTGCCGTCCCAGGAACGGTCAGCTGCGGCTTTGTCATAGCCGACAGGCATGTCGAATTCCTTTCCAATCCTGTCGGCCTCCGGGTTGGTGAAAGAGTGCAGAACGCCCGGGAATGACACCAGGGTCAGGTCCACTTCCGCATCCTGCATCTCCGTGACCAGACCGGCAACCTGATCAGACGGCACCATCTGGTCGGCTCCGCCGGTATAGACCTGCACGCGGGCGCTGACCTGGCCGGCCTCGGCCTTGATGGGGCTGCCGAGAGCGCCGTGATAGCTCACCACGCCATCCAGATCGACACCCAGCCTCGCCATGTTCAGTACCACGGCGCCACCGAAACAGTACCCCTGGGCGGCAATGCGGTCGCCATCGACGCTGTCGTGCTCCTGCAGCAATTCCATTGCTGCCACGAAGCGGGATTTGATGTTGTCGATGTCACTGGTGGCTTCCTGCATGAACTGTTTGGCGTCGTCAGGATGGTCGGCGACCTTGCCAGAACCGTACATGTCCAGCGCGAAGGCCGTGTAGCCGGCTTTGGCCAGCTTTTCCGCCTGGTCGCGGGCAAATTCGTTGTGCCCCCACCATTCATGGACGACGAGTACACCCGGGCGTTTGCCATCGACGTCATCGTCCCAGGCGAGATAGCCGGTGAAGGTGTCCCCGTTAACGGAATATTCGACGGTTTCGGTCTGCATGTCGGCGATTACCTGTGTGCTGGCCAGTGACATTGCGATCGTGACGGCGGATAGGGTGGTTGTGATCATCTTCATGGTCGTTCCTGCTCCTTGCTGGCTTGATGTTTCTTCCGGTATCTCACCTTTTTACTACACTTTGCTTCAGGAAACACCGTCAGTCACGGACCTGAGAGGTACTGGTAATGAAGATAGGCGTCCCCAGGGAAGTAAAGAATCACGAATACCGCGTGGGTATGACTCCGGCGGCCGTGCGGGAATTGGCCTCCCATAATCATGAGGTGTTTGTGGAAACCGGAGCGGGTGCCGCCATCGGGTTTTCTGACCAGCTCTACCGTGACGCAGGCGCTCAGATCCTCGACGATGGCCCCGCGGTGTTTGCCAGTGCCGGTCTGATTGTCAAAGTCAAAGAGCCTCAGGCTGACGAACGCACCTTGCTGACGGCGAATCATACCCTGTTCACCTACCTTCACCTGGCGCCCGACCAGTCGCAGACAGACGATCTGGTGCGCTCCGGGGCCACCTGCATCGCCTACGAGACCGTAACCGACAGCCATGGGCGGCTGCCATTGCTGGCGCCGATGTCGGAAGTCGCGGGGAGGATGTCGATTCAGGCCGGGGCTCACTGCCTGGAGAAATACATGGGTGGGCGAGGGGTGCTACTTGGCGGTGTGCCCGGAGTGGCCCCGGCCCGGGTCACGGTTATTGGCGGAGGTACGGTGGGTCAGAATGCGGTGGCCATGGCGGTTGGGCTGGGTGCGCAGGTGACTGTGCTGGACAGAAATATGGACGTACTGCGGGAACTGGATCACTTGTATGGGAACCGGATCAGCACCCTGTTTTCCACCGCCGAGACCCTGGAGCAGGCGGTTATCGAATCAGATCTTGTCATTGGCGGGGTGCTGATTCCCGGCGCGTCGGCGCCGAAACTGGTGACCCGTGACATGGTGTCCCGCATGCCGGAAGGCAGCGTGATTGTCGATGTGGCCATTGATCAGGGCGGCTGCACCGAGACCTCCAGGCCGACCACACACGATGCGCCCACCTACCAGGTTGATGGCGTGGTACATTACTGCGTGGCCAACATGCCCGGCGCCGTGGCCCGCACCTCAACGCTGGCGTTGAACAATGTCACGCTGCCTTTTATTGTGGCACTGGCCAACAAGGGACCGGAGCAGGCGATGAGGGAGGACGTTCACCTGCTGCACGGCCTGAATGTCTATCAGGGACGGATAACCTACAGAGAGGTAGCCGAGGCAACCGGGCATGCCTTCACGGACCCCGCTTCGCTGTTCGGGACTTAACCCGCTGACGACTGGAGAGCACATGAAACTGATTGGTTCCACGACATCACCTTACGTTCGCCGTATTCGTATATTGCTGGATGAAGAGCCCCATGACTTCGTCAACCTCGACATTTATGGTGAAGGGCGTGACGAACTTCGCCGCAACAATCCGGCGTTGAAGATTCCGATGCTGGTGGACGGTGACCAGGAGATTTACGATTCCCGCATTATTGCCCGTTATCTGAGTGCCAAGCAGGGCCGGGATCCGCTGACCTGGAACCAGCAGAACCAGCTCACCCTGGTCGACGCTGCCAACGATTCAGCGGTCACGCTGCTGCTCTCGGAGCGCTCTGGCCTGGACACTCAGGCGGATGTGATGTTCTTCAACCTGCAGCGAGAGCGCATCATGACCACGCTGAGAACGCTGGCGGCGATGGTTGATGATGGTCAGTTCGAAGAGTGGAATTACCCGGCAATGTGTCTGTATTGCCTGGTGGACTGGCTGGATTTCCGCGACCTGGTGAGTTTCGAGGGGGTCGAGAGTCTGTTGTCTTTCCGGGATCGCCAGAAGGAGCGGCCCTGGGTCGCTGAAACCGATCCCCGTAATAGCTGAATTAACTGGAGTTTTTTGCCGTTCTGATCTAGCTTTTAAGGTGAAGCGTAATAGATAGCAGTCGATAACAATAATGGAGGGCGGCAATGCTCCTGTCACACGCGTTTGGTCTTTTTACCCACCCCGATGACGAGTGGAATTCCATCCGGAAAGAACACGCGCCACCCCGCCGTCTGTACGTCGCCTATGTGCTGGTTCTGGCGGCGATTGCGCCCATATGCGCCTACATATCAACAGCCTATTTTGGCTGGACCGTGGGTGACGATCGTCTGATCAAACTGACGGAAATCAGCGCCCTGCAGCTCAGTGTCCTGACGTACCTCGCCATGCTGGTAGGTGTGTTTGCACTGGGTTACGCCGTTAACTGGATGGCCAGGACCTACGGGGCCGTGGAAGAGCATGTGCCCTCAAATGGTATAGCCCTGGTATCCTATTCGTGCACCCCGCTGTTCCTGGCCGGTTTTGCCCTGTTGTATCCGGTGCCCTGGTTTAACGCCATCGTATTTCTCGTGGCTGCCTGTTACGGCGCCTGGTTGATGTATGACGGGCTACCCATCGTGATGGGAATCGAGAAAGAGCGTGCTGTCATGTACGGCGGTGCGCTGCTGACGGTGGCACTGGTTATCCTGGTGTCTACCCGTGTCGGATCGGTTCTGATCTGGAATATGGGGTTTGGTCCTGTTTTCACCAGTTGAGGGCTGACCCTTCGCCAGAACCTGGCGCCTTGCCTACGTCCGGTTACCGGTAATCACAGAGGGATTTCCCTGGCCCTCCACGGCAGCGAGTTCGGTGCTGGAAAGCCACTCACCCGGAGGGCGTTCCATGACATTGGCGCACGCTGTCAGGGCGTGGGCCCAGGAACAACGATTGGCAAACAGCATGCCGGCCTCGTTCAGAGTGCCACCTCGGTTGATGTAACCCAGCACCCGGGATTGCCGTGGTTCGGGAAACAGTCGATGCAGGTGCCCGCGGAACACCTCCGGGCGCATGTGGGTCAACGCTACCCGACGGTGAAGCCGGGCGGGAAACAGTCGCTCCCGTTCAAACTCGGAAAGGCAGACCGTTGCTTCGCAAGCGTCCCGTGGCTGGCGGAAACGGGCCGGCTCCTGTAGATAGATCAACCGAAAGGGTGTGCCAGTCTCCCTCAGCCGGTCGCAGGCGCGCATCAATTCTGATAGCTGGTAGGCGCCGTTGGCAATCAGCAGCAATGGTTCTCCACTGGAAGTGTCCTCGTCCACCACTAACGCGCCGTTGTGGGCCAGTGCCTGTGCTTCTTTCTCGTTAAACAGGCACGGTCGCTCCCGCTTCGGCACTACCATGCAGGTCAGGGTCCCCCGGCCCTGATAAATACCGGGCAAAGCCGCCAGTGCGCTGTTGTAGTCGGCGGGAAAAACCACCCGCGACACGTCGTTCATTTCTGCCAGCAGAGATTCACAGAAAGTTGTGTCCTGATGGGACTGCTCGTTCTTGCCGTTCTCCCAGGTATGGGATGTGGCAATGATCGGAAAGCCCAGCCAGCGGGCGGGACGGCCCACTTCCTTCTGGTGACGGGCAAAGATCAGTTCCTGGCGAATGGCGCCCAGCATTTTCACGCAGAAGGCTTCATAGCTGGCCACCAGATTCAGCCCCGCCTTGTTGGCGAGACAGGCAGATACCACCGCCTCTTCATTGAGCGCGGTGATTATCCTGCCCTGCACCGATTCCTGATCGCACTCGGGATCATTCACCCGGTGTTTCAGTTGAGCCAGAACGCCGTTGAGCCGATTGCTGGCGAGTTCATCCGGATTGCCTACCCGTGCCCGCAGGTCGGGGTTGGCGGTCACCAGCGCGGTAAAGAAATCGTCGACGGCCTGCATCGGAGAGCAATGGCCGCTGACCCGGGGGATCTCCGGAATGATCGGTTCCGACGGATTGCGCATCGCCAGGGCGTGATCCCGTTCCAGCGGGCGTTGCTGATCGTGATGCTGATTAAGCTGGCGCACACTCCCGGCCAGCTCATCCGGCGCCACCCAAAGCTGGTCGGCGTGGGTCTGGAAAAGTTTCCTGGCCCTGGCATCCACTCGCGGACTGCCGGGCAATGGCAAATTGTGAGCTGCGTTGCGACCGGCGCCGTAGAAGCCGAAGCCCTTGGTGGTCTCGGCAATGCCGTAGGGAACCTGGACCGGATAGGGTTGTTCGCCGCGGGCGGCCTGCCTGCCGTTTTCCGCCAGTGTTTTTTCCATCTCGTATAGCACACAGACAAAGGCTGCGGGGTCGCGGCCGTCAAAACGCACCGGTGCGAAGCCCCGGCCTGACAGGTGCTCTTCAAATCGCTCCAGGCCCGCCTGTGTGCCCAGTTCCGTTCGTTGTTCGATCCTTCGACCGTTGGCAATCATGATGGGCATCACCATGCCGCAGTCTTCAGCCCGCCACCATCGGGGTATCCAGTCGCTGCCCCGTTGCTCCTCGGCGGCACCGTCGGACAGGAAGGCCACCAGGGATTCACCGGGTAGTGGCATGTGAGCATATTGAAGTTCGGCAAATCCCAGGTAGCCGCCCTCGATGATGCCACCGGCTGTATGAGGGTTCACGTGGCTGCCCAGTGGCGCTTCCATGCCGCCATCCGGTCGTTGGCAGTAGCTGTAAAAATCCGATGCCAGTCTCGACAGCCCCTCGGGGCCGAGGTACCGGGCCTGCTGTTCCGGATGCAGGTTACCGGTTAGTACGTTAAGGGCATCGATAGCAGCAACGCAATGCCCCTGGCCCATGAGCCAGCTGCGGGTTTGCCCGGTCAGGTTGTTCAGTGCCAGATAGGCGGCGTAGGCGGGTACCATGTTCAGGGCGCCGCCGGTGTGGCCCTCGGGATGGCTTTTGAAATCTTCTGCCATCAATGGCTGACCACTGATGTCCACCCGCCTGGTGTAGGTCATGTGAGCGACCAGCCATAAGCCCGCGCTGGTAAGGCGATCCAGTGCGCACAACTTGCGGAACACTGCGGCGGTGTCCGGCTGTCGTCCCTCGGTCACCAGTTCTTCAGCCATGGCTTTGGCCCTGGCGCAGGTGGCGGGGGAATGCTGTATGACACCGTAACCCTGGTTCCAGAGATCATAATCCGGGCAACCGGAGGTCGGAGCGGCGGACTCCGAATGGCTGGATGGTGACATGGTGGGCCTCCAATGGCATAAACGTATGACAGAATTGTAGACGAGCCACCCTGGCCCGCCTTTGATGCAGGTCATTTGGCATGCTATCCGGCAGGGGGTGAGACCGGGTCGTTTGGCATGTAAGCGTATTGCCTTTAAGATAGGGCTTCTGGAAATCAGATTGTCACGGAAGAGAAGGAATTCAGGGAATGAGTAAAGCGATTGTATTGCTGGGCGATATCGGAACGGACCATCAGGGCTTTCCGCCCACTCCTGTCATTGCAGGCTCCCCCGACGTGCTGGTTGATGGCAAACCGGTCGCACGGTTGGGCGACCCCCTCGCCATGCACTCCAAACCCAAACACCCGCCTCACCCGCGCGCAATTGCGGCCGGCTCCGGTACGGTGCTGATCAACGGTATTCCTGCAGCCATTACCGGCAGCGCGGTTTCCTGTGGCGGCGTTACCATCGGCAGCGGTAGTGTCATTATCGGAAGCTGAATTGCCGAAGGTATCCGGCGGCTCTCAGGTCCTCGATGCGGCTCCCGCGTCCGGGATGCTTTTCCGTACTGACCACAGCGGATAGGGAATGCCGGACAGCCGGTTCATCACGAAGGCATGTACCAGCAACAGACTGACACCTGCCATGAGAACCGGCAGTTGTGCCGGATCGGGCATGAGCCCGAGGGATACAATCAGCGCCGTCGCGCCCGCTGGCGGATGGGCAATGCGGAACAGCACCATCAGGCAGCCGGTCAGTCCCAGGGAAAGTGCCGCAGCGCCGACCCGGGCCAGGTCCACCCCACTGAGGAAGGCTGAAGGCTGGTTCTGCAGGCCAAACACATACAGGCTCAGCAGCCCCATAGCGGCTCCGACAAAGTGACCGCACAGAGTATTGCGGGGCGAGGCCGGTTCTGCCAGTGGTACGTGGAAAAGAATAAAGGCAGTGGCGCCCAGTGACGGAAAGATAAAAGCCTCCTGGGTGGCCAGTGCAACGAACGACACCAGGGCGATGCTGAGCCCGCCATTGATCAGGCTGAAGCCTGCCATCACCGACTTTCGGCTGTAACGCTCAGCGAGCCGCTCCAGATGCAGGGCGGTCAGCAACCCGGACACCAGTTGCCAGCGCAGTCGTTCGTTTCTCTGTCCCATGACCTGTTGCCCATCCTTTTAGGCACCAAAAGGGTGCACGATGGTAGGGCCTGATATAGGTCAAGGCAAATCGTAATTTTCGATATCGGTTACCGATTTGGCACCATTATGGTGCAACCAGTGCCATCTCACGCTCGGTGTAATGGCCAACCATATCCGCCAGCCCCTCGGCAAGCTCGTCAAAGGTGATGGGCGGTGCGGGATCACACAGGTGCCGCACCACGGAATAGATACCGCCATTGATCATGATGTAGCTCATGGTCGGTATGTTGCGGATCTTCAGGGTTTCCGGGTGATGCATCAGGTACTGGGTGACCAGTTCCGACAGGGTTTTCTGCAGTGGTTCCACGTGTTGTTCGAAATCCAGTGCCATGGCGTAGCGGGCGCATTTCAGATAGCGCTCATTGTCGGCCTGGAGAAAATCCCTGAAGTGTCCGAGCAGGTCCAGTACCGCTTCCTTTATCGGTTTCCGAACAATGGTCGGGATCAGTGGTTGGATCATGGCGATGGTGTCAGCCACGAAACGCTCGCTCATGACCTGGAAGATCTCTTCCTTGTTCTCGAAGTATTCGTACAGGGAACCCACGCCAACCCCTGCAATATCAGCAATTTGCCGGGTAGTTGTGGCGGCCGGACCACGGTCTGCCATGGCAATGAATCCGGCTTCGACAATGGCGTCCACGGTGGCTTTGGCGCGTTGTTGAACAGGTTTTCTGGCCATAATTTTTCCGAATTGAATCCGAACAAGCGTTCGCTTTATCGTGGGTGAATCATTCACTGATAATTTAAGTGTAGGTATTCCATGTTCGGAAGTCGTTTGCCCAATAAACCCAGCCGTGGCGCCGCTGCGGTCGTAACCGGGGCCGGTAGTGGTATTGGCCGTGCCTTCGCGCTGGAAATTGCCCGCCGGGGCGGCTCTGTTCTGTGCTCGGACATCAACCTGGCAACCGCGAAGGAAACCGTGTCGCTGGTGGAAGAGCAGGGCGGCCAGGCCTGGGCGTTCAAATGCGACGTCAGCAAGCTCAACCAGGTCGAAGCACTGGCTGAGGAGGCCGAGCGGGTTCTGCCCGGGCCGGTCAGTCTCGTCATCAACAATGCCGGTGTCGGTGTTGGCGGTAAATCCGTGGGCGAGGCGACCATGACGGACTGGAAATGGACGCTGGGGATCAACCTGTGGGGCGTCATTCACGGCTGCCATGTGTTTACCCCGAAGCTGAAACAGCTGGGTCACGGAGGCATTATCAATGTTGCCTCCACCGCGAGCTTTTCCGCAGCCCCGCTGATGGGCGCCTACAACGTCACCAAGGCCGGTGCGCTGGCACTGACTGAGACCATGGCGGCGGAGCTGGCCGGCTCCGGTATCTCGGTAACGGCGCTGTGTCCCACTCTGGTAAAAACCAACATCAAGGCCAACGGCCGCATTATCGGTGAATCTTCGAAACTGTTTGATCGCCTGATGGACCGATTCGGCATGCCGCCGGAGCGGGTGGTGAACGATGCCCTGAACGCTCTGGACCGGGGCGATCTCTATGTTATGCCGCAGTTCGATGCCCGCATGATCTGGCGGGCCAAGCGTCTGATTCCGCGCACCTACGCTCTGGGTACCGGGCTGATCAACCGTTTTGGCGTTAGCCGGCTGCACTGAATGACTCCATCCGGGAGGGGAGCGAGGTTATGGCGAATATCGATCTCGACAAGATGCTTGTCAGAATCAAGGACAGCCAGTGGGCGCTGGCGGACATCGACTGGGAGGCGCCGGGCGCAGACAAGATCAGCCCGGAGCAGTGGCCCAAGCTGAAGGCGTTCATGGCGGATCTGATGTGGATCGAGCACGTGGGCGCCCGGGGGTTTGCGGCGATGGCCAAGAAAGCCCCCACCGACACGCTGCGTGAAATCTACACCTACTTCCACGCTGAGGAGCAACGCCACGCCAACGCCGAGATGGCGCTGATGCGCCGCTGGGGCATGCTGGACGGGGATGAGCTGCCGGAGCCGAATATCAATCTGCGGCTGACCATTGAATGGCTGGACCGCTACAGCGATGACATGCCGCTGGAGGTGTTGGGTTCGGTGATTCCGATGCTGGAGATCGCCCTGGACGGCGCCTTGTTGAAGTTCCTGCTGGAGGAGGTGGACGATCCCCTGTGCCACGAGGTGTTCGAGAAGATCAACGCCGATGAGGCGCGCCATCTGGGGGTGGATTTCCACGTCATGGAGATGCTGGGTCAGGGCCGGATGCACCAGCTGGCGGTGAAGGCGATTGGCACGGTGGCCAATCCCAAGCTGATTCTTGGTGTGCTGGCCTATGCGCCGCTGCTGAACAAGATGCGGGACAATATTGTGGCCATGGGGCTGAAGGAAGAGCGCCTGTATGACGCGATGAACAAGTATGAGCGGATTGGCGGGCGTACGGCGGAAGGGCGCCGTAATCCGTGGTTCCAGATTATCAGTCAGCACGGGAAGATGGTGGTGAATCGGTCGCATCCTTATCACGTGCCGGTGGATGCGTTGGTGAAGTTGACCAGTTATATCCCCAGTCGGGTGGTGGGGCCGGTGCCTACCTGGGTCAAGGGTCTGACCTGGCGCACAACCGCCTGACTTATTGCCTTTGGGGGAGGGCAAGGAGCGGGGGGGCTCTTTTCTTTCGGGAAAAGAACTCGCTGCGCTCAGACACCTTTGTCCCTGCAGAAAAGAGCCCCCCGCTCCTCGCCTGCCGGCATTGGGAGTTAACCGCTGTTAGGAACTGAGAGAGTTTTTATGACGACTGTTGTTGAGAAATCCAAGACCGCTCTACGTAAGAAGAAAGCGAGCCGCAAGGTGGTCGCCGAACCGGTTAAACAGGACGTGCATATTCACGAGGTGCTGATTGTCGGCGCGGGTTTTGGTGGTCTTGGTACGGCGTTGCGGTTGCAGCAGGACGGTATCCGGGATGTGGTGATTCTGGAGCGGGCCGATGAGATTGGCGGTACCTGGCGGGACAATACTTATCCGGGGGCGGCCTGTGATATTCCGTCGAATCTGTATTCATTTTCGTTTGCGCCGAATCCGGACTGGTCGCGGAGTTTTTCCGGCAGTGGGGAGATTCTGAAGTATGTTCATTATCTGGCGGATTCGTTCAATCTGCGGCGGATGGTGAGATTCAACCAGGATGTCACCGGGCTGGAGTACAGCGAGAAAGAGGGGGTCTGGTCTGCGTCGACGGCGGCGGGGGATACTTTCCGGGCGCGTTCGGTGGTGATGGCGCAGGGGCCGTTGTCGAATCCGGGGCTGCCGAAGATTGGGGGCATCGAGTCGTTCCAGGGGCACACGGTTCACAGTGCGCGGTGGGATCACGATTACGATTTCACCGGTAAGCGGGTGGCGGTGATTGGTACCGGGGCCAGTGCGGTGCAGATTATTCCGGAGTTGGTGAAGCAGGCGTCGAAGCTGAAGGTGTTCCAGCGCACGCCGGGCTGGGTGTTGCCGAAACCGGATTTTGCCACGCCGGGCTGGAACAGGGCGCTGTTCCGCAAGGTGCCGGCCAGTCAGAAGGCGGTGCGCAAGGCGCTGTATCTGGGCCATGAGTCGGTGGCGTTGGGTATTGTGTGGAATTCGCCGCTGACGCGGGTGGTGGAGAAGGTGGCCGAGGCGCACCTGAACAGTCAGATGAAGGATCCCTGGATGCGCCGTCAGTTGAAGCCGGATTTCCGCATTGGCTGCAAGCGGGTGTTGATGTCCAGTGACTATTACCCGGCGCTGCAGCA
The DNA here is from genome assembly GCF_045449795.1 of Marinobacter alkalisoli. NCBI lineage: Bacteria > Pseudomonadati > Pseudomonadota > Gammaproteobacteria > Pseudomonadales > Marinobacteraceae > Marinobacter > Marinobacter alkalisoli. The sequence goes on along the minus strand of NZ_JBJJLB010000043.1, from coordinate 24,351 downwards.
GGACAACTGCGAGCTGGTTACCTGGCCGATCGCTAAGATCAGTGAGAAGGGTATTCGCACCGCCGAGGGCATTGAGCACCAGTTCGATTGCATTGTGTTCGCCACCGGTTTTGATGTGTGTAATGCCGGTACGCCGTTCCCGGTCAGGGGTGTTGGCAGTCGTGAACTGGGCAAGGAATGGCGGCGCGGGGCCCAGGCCTACAAGAGTATCAATGTGTCCGGTTACCCCAACCTGCACATGACCTTTGGTCCCAACTCCGGCCCCGGTCACAATTCGGCGCTGGTGTATATGGAATCCCAGATCGAGTACATCCTGAAAGCGGTGCGGGTGCTGCGCTCCCTGGAGATCAAGGCGCTGGATGTGAAGGCCCATATCCAGGCCCGCCATAACCGGGAGATCCAGAAGCGGCTGGCGAAGACCAACTGGAATTCCGGCTGCAAGAGCTGGTACCTCACCGAGGATGGCTTCAATGCCACCATGTACCCGGGGTTTGCCACCCAGTATGCGCGGCAGATGGCGTCTCTGGATCTGAAGGACTATGCCCTGATCCGCGCCTGATGGCGTTGTTGTGAGCCGGTTTTTCTGACAATCTGAAGCGAACCTGTACCCGCTCAGTAAGGAGACACCGATGACCGAGGACAAACGCCGTCGACATTCCGCCCCGGTGGTGGATGGCATCGGCAAGTCCGCCAGCCGCGCCATGCTGCGGGCGGTGGGCTTTAACGATGAAGATTTCCGCAAACCCCAGGTGGGCATTGCGTCGACCTGGAGCAATCTGACCCCCTGCAATATGCACATCAACCGCCTGGCGGAAGAGTCGGCGGCCGGTGCTGACGATGCCGGTGGAAAGGCCCTGATCTTCAACACCATCACCGTGTCCGACGGTATCGCCAATGGCACCGAGGGCATGAAGTACTCGCTGGTTTCCCGCGAGGTCATCGCCGATTCCATCGAAACCACAGCCGGCTGTGAGGGTTTTGATGGTCTGGTGGCCATCGGTGGCTGCGACAAGAACATGCCGGGTTGCATCATGGGCCTGGCGCGGCTGAACCGCCCGTCGGTCTTTGTTTATGGCGGCACCATCATGCCCGGGGAGAACCACACCGACATTATCTCGGTGTTTGAGGCGGTGGGCGCCCACGCCCGTGGCGATCTGGACCTGATCGAGGTGAAGCAGATCGAGGAAACCGCGATTCCCGGCCCTGGCTCCTGTGGTGGCATGTACACCGCCAACACCATGGCGTCGGCCATTGAAGCCATGGGCATGAGCCTGCCGGGCAGTTCGGCGCAGAACGCGGTGTCCGATTCCAAGGCGGAGGACTGCCGGGCCGCCGGGGCGGCGGTGCTGAATCTGCTGGAAAAGGACATCAAACCTTCGGACGTCATGACCCGGGAGGCGTTTGAGAACGCCATCACCGTGGTGATTGCCCTCGGTGGCTCCACCAACGCGGTTCTGCACCTGCTGGCCATGGCCAGCACCGTGGGAGTTGAGCTGTCGCTGGACGATTTCGTCGAGATTGGCAAAAAGGTGCCGGTACTGGCGGACCTGCGCCCCAGCGGCCATTACATGATGTCCGAGCTGGTGGCCATCGGCGGTATCCAGCCGCTGATGAAAATGCTGCTGGATCGCGGGCTGCTGCACGGTGACTGCCTGACGGTGACCGGCCAGACCCTGGCGGACAACCTGGCGGACGTGGCGCCGTATCCGGAAGGGCAGGACATCATTCATGCCTTCGACAATCCCATCAAGGCCGACAGCCACCTGCGGATTCTGTTCGGCAACCTGGCGCCCACCGGTGCGGTAGCCAAGATTACCGGCAAGGAAGGCACCCACTTTACCGGTCGGGCGCGAGTGTTCCATTCCGAGGAAGAGGCCCAGGAGCGGATTCTGGATGGCACGGTGGTGGCCGGTGATGTGCTGGTGATTCGTTACGAAGGCCCGAAAGGTGGCCCCGGTATGCGCGAGATGCTCAGCCCCACCTCGGCGATCATGGGCAAGGGCCTGGGCAGTGACGTGGCGCTGATTACCGATGGCCGGTTCTCAGGTGGCAGTCACGGCTTTGTGGTCGGTCATATCACCCCGGAAGCGGCAGAGGGTGGTCCGATTGCCCTGGTGGAAGACGGCGACACCATCACCATCGATGCGGTGACCAACCGCATTGAGCTGGATATATCGGAGGCGGAGCTCGAGAAACGGCGCAAGGCCTGGAAAGCACCGCAACCCCGCTTTACCCGGGGCGTGCTGGCGAAGTATGCCCGCACTGTCAGTTCCGCATCACTCGGCGCGGTTACCGATTTGCCGTAACCCGCTCCGGCCGGGCCCAGTAATATCCCTGGCCATGGAGGCCGGGGAATTGCTGGAGCCAGACGGCAACGGCTTCGTCTTCCACGCCTTCCACGACCACGTCCAGATCCAGCGCTTCACCCAGCTCCAACGCTGCGCGGAAGATGCGCTGGCGGGCCGGGTGGTCGAGGATATCCTCAAGAAAGCTACGGTCGATCTTGAGCTCGTCCAGGTCGAAACTCGCCAGGGTGCCCAGGGATGAGTGGCCGGTGCCGAAGTCATCCAGGGCAATACGGAAGCCCTGTTGGCTCAGGATGTGAATCATCGCCCTTGCCGCTTTGGGGTCCGCCATCATCGCGGTTTCGGTGATTTCCAGAATGAGATCCCGGGGGCGCATGTTATGGCGTGTGATGATCTCCAGTACTTCCTGGTCAAACCTCGGGTGGGCCAGATCCTTGGCGGATATGTTCACCGCTACCGAGATATTCCTCCCGAATTTCGAGGTCAGGTGTTCGTAGTCATCGCAGGCCTGGTTAATCACCCACAGCGTGACCGGATGAATCACGCCCACCTGTTCGGCGAGGGGAATCCAGTGGTCTGGCGGAACCCTGCCAAATTCGGGATGCTGCCAGCGGATCAGCGCTTCCACCGAACTGACCCGGGCATCACGAATGCCCACCTTGGGCTGGTATTCCAGCCACATGCTGTCGTTGGTCAGGGCTTCCTCGACGTCCAGCATCAGGATTTGCTGCCGGTACTGCCACTCGGCAATGGACGGATCATATTCGCACAGGGTCTGATCGGCCTTGAGGGAAGCAAAGCCAGCCGATGAAAGAATGCCCGGTGCATCGGGGCCGTGTTCGGGCGCGTGGGCAATACCCACCGATGGGCTCCAGGAGAAGGCAAAGCGCCCCTCGCGGAAATGGGTGCCGAGCCAGGTCTCCAACTCTGCCATGAAGTACTGTTCATCGCCGCTGTCACCATGCCGGTGGAAAGCAAAGGCGTGATTGAGGGTGTCGATGCTGGCGAGGGCGTGGCCGTTGATTCTTATCAATCGGACGTCGAAGGTACGCTCAAGGAAACGGCTCATGCGTCGCAGGTAGGTTTTCAGCAGTTCCTCGGCGGTGCGATAACCCAGAGTCTGCTCAATTTCGTTAAACCGGTGTAGGCGGACCAGGCAGAGGGTATAAGGAATCTTTTTACTGTTGAGCGTTTCCAGGGATTCTTCCAGGATTGCCCGGTTGGGTTTACCGGTGACCCGGTGGGTTTTCAGCAGCCGGTCGTAATCCTTTTCGATTCTTGCCCTCAGTTGCCCCTCCTGTCTCGCCCGCACATCGGCGCTTAGCCGTTTTTTACGCTCCTCCAGCAGTAGCCGACCCACACCGCTGGTCAGGATCAGTGACGCGAGGGCGGCACCGAGGAAAAAGGCAGAATCCGTGAAGCTGTTAACCGGGAGCCATCCGATCGTGCGCAGCGACGACACAATCGCGCCACTGAAAATGGCCAGGATCGACAGGCCGTAATAGCGGGCGTAGACATGTCGGCGAAGCTGTTGCACCACCACCGCAAGGATGAATACGCCTGTAGCCGTTGCCAGTACCAGCAGGGAACCCTGCCCGGGGAACGTCAGGCCCAGCGGGGTGACAACGGCCAGGGCGAGGGCGATCAGACTGATGGCATTGAGAATGCCGGCAATCGCGCGGGGGATGGACAGGAAGTGAGGCGTGAACTGGCACAGTGCGATCAGGCACAAGGGCAGCGACACGCTGAGCAAGGCATTTAACTGTGGCCATTCAGGCCACAGGAACCAGAGCCCGAATCCGTCCATAACCAGTTGGCTGTGCATGACCCCCACCATCAGCACACTCAGCCATGCCAGGCCCGGGCGTCGCAGCATGATGACAATACTGATGTTGAATAGCAGGGCGAAAGCGAGCAATCCGCCGATGAAGGCCTTCCATGCCAGGGTGAAGGCGGTGTCACCGAGAATGGTCTCCGGCTCGTGAATGGAGAGCGGCAGCAGGGTCGGGCCGGAGTTTTCAACCTCAAACAGGAATGTGGTTGTGCCCGGTTCGAGGGTGACGGGCCAGATCCATTGTGGCAGGTCAAAGAGGCGGTTGTGGAACGGGTGGACATCGCCCATGTGTGGTAGCCGTTCAACTCGTCCGGCCGGGGTGATCATCGCCGGCGTAATGTGATCAAGGGAGGGGGCGGCAACCACCAGTAGCTTGCGCCTGGGTTGCGAATCCGGATTGTCCAGAGTGAAACGGAAGGTGGCCGGCTGGTTCAGGTAGCCAATGCCGGTGTGGTTCTCTGACGTGGCGGTCCAGGACGGGGCAGACGAAGCCGGCGCGGTCAGTATGTCTTCCAGCGGGTGTAGTGTGAATGCCATTCCCACGTGGTCGGCGTGATCTTCTGTGCCCAGTTCCGCCAGCTCGTATCCTGGCGTGATATCACGCTCTGAAGCGAGGAATGATACAGCGAGCAGTCCGTAAGACAGGCCGAAAACAAGGAGGCTAAGGGGTAACCAGCGCCGGATCAGACCCGGGATTTTTCGCCAGGTATTGGCAAGGAGGATGCCCGGGTGAGTTTGCTGGTTTGCCGATGAGTCCATTCAGGGAAATGGTCCTGTGGTCTGTCCGATATGCCAGAGTTGGCCGTTACACAGTGATTACAAATATAAATATTGTGTAACATTATGAATTCCAAGTAATTTTACGGCATTTTATAGTGTTTTGCATTTGCCGTTTAAAACGGATGAGTGAAAAGTGTGATCGCGGGCACGATATTCGCGGACCGTGCATTTCTGAAAGAGTGTTAATGCCCGATTCCTTCAGGGGGCAGTCCATCGCCGGGATTCGCTGGTATAGTAGGCGGCACCTTTGCCACCGTTAACGAGATGTCCCCGAGGTAGATTGATGCTCCGAATTGTCCTGTCCGGCATGATGCTTCTGATGTGCGGTATCGCAGTATCCCAGGCCCACGCCCATAACCGTGATGGGGAGCCCGTTCAACTGGCGTCCGTCAATGCTGCCGTGGCACACGCGGGCGATAACGGGCTGCTGTTCGACAAGCACGCGAACAGGGTTGTGCCCATCGCATCGGTCACCAAACTGATGACCGCACTGGTCGTGCTGGACTCGGGGGAACCTCTTAATGAGTGGCTGGAATTCCGGGAACGCCATGTGCCTGCAGCGGCCAACGCCTACACCCGAATTCGCGTGGGCTCGGAAATGCGCCGTTCGGACATGCTGCGGATTGCCCTGATGTCATCGGAAAACTTCGCCGCCTACACCCTGGCGCGTCATCATCCCGGCGGATACGACGGTTTTGTCCGGGCGATGAATGAGAAGGCCCGGGAGCTGGGCATGACCCGCACACAGTTTGTGGACCCAACGGGGTTGTCCCTGGAAAACACCTCCACCGCCTCGGATCTGGTCAGGCTGGCGAATGCGGCGGCCAGGCACCCGCAGATCGGGGACTATTCCACCACACGCTACTTCACTGGTCATTTCCGCCAGCCCCGTTACAGCCTGTCGTTTGGTAACACCAACGTTCTGGTTCACCGGGATAGCTGGGGCGTGTCGCTTAGCAAAACCGGTTATCTGTCAGAGGCTGGACGCTGTCTGGTCATGGTGTCCAATATGAATGGTGAGCAGGTGGTGACCGTGCTGCTTGATTCGCTGGGGACTCGTTCGCCCATGGGGGATGCCGGTCGTATCCGCCGCTGGCTGGACACTGGCGCGGTCGGCAAGGTGGCCGCGGCGGCGAAGGCCTATGAACGGGAAAAGAACGCTGCCTACGCCGCAGCGGCGAATAACACGGCGGTCGGTGAGCATTCGACAGCCGACGTCAACTGATAAAGGTAGGCGGGAAACAAACCGATGATCGAGATAATGACGACCGGTGGCACCATCGACAAAGTTTATTTCGATGCCAACAGCGAGTTCGAAGTCGGCGACTCCCTGTTGCCGGAGCTGCTGAGTGAATCCAATATTCACGACGGGTATAAGATCACCGGCTTGATGCGAAAGGACAGTCTGGAAATCAACGATGAGGACCGAGAGCAGATCCGGCAGGCGGTGGCGTCGTCGGAGTCCGGTCAGATCCTGATAACCCACGGCACCGACACCATGGCGGAAACCGCGCAGGCGCTGGAGACGGTCGGTGACAAAACCATCGTTCTGCTCGGGGCGATGCAGCCGGCGAGAATGCGGCGCAGCGATGCTGTGTTCAACCTTGGCTTTGCCTGGGCGGCGGTCCAGCTGTTGCCCGCGGGTGTCTACATTGCCATGAACGGCGAGGTATTTGAGGCCGGGGCGGTTCGCAAGAACCTGAAAGCCCAGCGCTTCGAACGAATCTGAGGGTTTGTCAGGGGATGGCGTTGATTTCCGCTTCGGTCAGTTCCCTGAACTCGCCCGGCGCAAGACGGCTGTCCAGCTCAATGGCGCCGATGCGTAGCCGGTGCAACGCCGAGACGCGGTTGCCGGTGGCGGCCAGCATCCGTTTGACCTGATGGTAACGACCCTCCGCGATGGTGAGTTCAATCTCTTGCTCACTGAGCCAAAGCACTTCGGCCGGCTTGGTGGGTTTGGGATCGTTCCTCAGTTCGATGCCGTCCCGCAGCTGTTGAAGAGCGACTTCGGTGATCGGATCGCAAAGGGTGACGCGGTAGGTTTTGGGGCATTTTACCCGGGGGGAAGTCACGCGGTGCGACCACTGACCGTCCGATGTCAGCAATAACAGCCCGGTGGTGTCGGCATCCAGGCGACCGGCGATGTGAAGGTCAGGCCGAAGCCCCGAAGGCAGCAGGTCCAGAGCCGTGGGGTGGTCGCTGTCGGTGGTTGCGCTCACTACGCCTTGCGGCTTGTTGAGCATCAGGTAGCGGTCTCCGGGCAAGGCCAGCGGATGATCATCCAGAGATACCCTGGCATCGGTGCTGATGTGGGTGGCTACCTGACGACACGCCCGACCGTCCACAATCACGCGCCCCTGCCCGATGGCCCGCTTGGCTTCCTTGCGGGACAACGGAGTTGTGGTGGCAATGAACTGATCCAGTCGCATGATTACGAGCAGCCTTCCCCCGGCGGTGGCAATTCCAGGTTCGCCAGGCACAGGACCGGTGCCGCGCCGGTCAGCCTGGCCCAGAGCGCGCCCAGCAACTCACGGCGCAGGGCTGGGCGGTCCTGGCGATAACTGGGGGCAGGTTCCAGAGCATCGCCATTATACCTTGCCAGCACAAAGGTAAACGGATGCGCGCCGGGCACACCCAGCCGCACATCGGTGGCCAGCAGCAAGTCATCAACCTGTTCATAATGAAGGAACCCATCGGTGAACCACGCCAGGCGCTGACCCTCCTTCAGAGTGCTTGCCTGCTCTGCCAGGGCCGGATCCCGGGGGAACGACTCCAGCGTCAGTGGCGTGTCCCCATCGAGGAAGCCGGTCACCATCTCTACCCGGCGATCGTCATTGACGACGGTGACACGCCACAGAATGGTGTTGAACGGCATTGGCTGGACCATGCGCGGTGCATCCGCGAGTCCCGCATCGGCGAGCGCAGGTTCAACCCGGTTGGATATGACCTGTTGCGCGACCAGGGTCCACACTAGGTAAAGCGTGGAAACGCCCAGGCCGGCCATCAGGCTCCCGGTTTTTTCCGGTCTCACCAGGAAGCAGGCAATGGCCGCCAGCAGTGGCACGGTATACAGCGGGTCAATAATAAAAATGCTGTTCAGGGCGATGGGCGGCCCCAGTGGCCAGAACAGCTGGGTGCCATAGGTAGTAAAGGCATCCAGTAGGGGGTGGGTCAGCAGTATCAGCCCGGTGAGCGCCAGCCAGCGCTGGTAGCTGATTACCGGTTTCCAGCGCCACAGTGCCCAGGCCAGCGGCAGAGACAGAAGCGCCAGTATGAACAGTGAGTGGGTGAATCCGCGGTGCTGGGTGAAATTGGCCACCGCGGTCCCGTAATCTATGACCACGTCCAGATCCGGAAGGGTGCCAAGGACCGCCCCGGCCAGGAGTGCGGAGCGTCCGAGTGTCTTGCCTGCCACGGCGCCGGCGATGGTGGCGCCCAGGGCTGCTTGTGTTATCGAATCCATGGGCTCAGCTATGCTTCATCAGAGATCAAGGTCGAGCCTGGAAAAGACCGTTTCTCCCGGGTAACCATCAGCGACCATGTCATGACTTGCCTGGAATTTGCGGATGGCCGAGCGTGTGGCCGGGCCCATGATGCCGTCAGGTTCGCCACTGTCGAAACCGTTGTCGTTGAGGGCCTGTTGCAGGGCCAGGATATCGTCCCGGGACAGGTTTGGCTGATCCTCCGGTGGCGGGTTCCGCAGTGCGCCGGCACCGGCAATCCGGTCCGCCAGGTGGCCGACCGCAATGGCGTAGAATTCCGAACGGTTCCAGCCCATGATCACGTTGAAGTTCCGGTACGCCAGAAAGGCCGGGCCCCGGTGGCCGGATGGCACCACCAGCGCGGCTTTGATCGGTTCGTTCGACAGCGGGTCGCCAAACGCGTCGGTCACTCCCAGTTTGTTCCATTCGTCCAGAGTGAGGCGGCGCCCATCGGCCAGTTCATAATCGAAGTCTTCCGGCAGCAGTACCTCCCGACCCCAGCGGTAGTCGCTGTCCCAGCCCAGGTCTGCGAGGAATTTGCCAGCGGACATCATCGCGTCTGGCAGACTGTTCCAGAGGTCGCGCTTGCCATCGCCATCGGCGTCCACGGCGTGTTTCAGGAACACGGTGGGCATGAACTGGACGTGGCCCATGGCGCCGGCCCAGGAGCCTTCCATTTGCTCAGCGGGAATGGCGCCTTCGTCAATAATCTGTAACGCGGCCGTCAACTGTTCGGTGAAGAAGCTGCTGCGCCTGGGATCGCAGGCCAGGGTCGCCAGGGAGCTGGGCACGGACATTTTGCCGAAGTAGGTGCCAAAGTTGGTCTCCAGACCCCAGAAAGCCAGCAGATACGGCGCGGGCACCCCGGTTTCCCGGGTGACATTGGCCAGCAGTTCCCGGTGTTCCAGTAACAGCGCGCGCCCGTTGCTGATCCGGTCGTCGTTGACCCGTCGGTTCAGGTAATCGGCAAAGGTAGTGGTGAACTCCGGTTGCCGGCGATCCAGTTCGATGACGCGATCCAGGTGCTCCACCTGTGACAGCACATCGCTGGCCGTGGCCTCCGCCACTCCCGCTTCGATGGCATGGGTCTTCAGTCCGGCGACGCATTCCTGAAAGCTGTCACTGGAGCTGGTATCTGAAGATGCCGGTAGTGAAAAAACGGCAAGAATGCCAGTCACTGAGAGGTAACGGAGAATCCTTTTGCCTGGGGTAGTCCCTGATTGTCTCTTAAGCACGCAAAACCTCGGTGTGATAAACGAATGATGAGGTGTCCAACTCGCATCGGCTGCCCCATGTTAGCCTTTTTTCTACGAACGGAAATACCGGTTTGGGCCTCTCTGGGTGACAATTCTTTAACCCGGCGGTTCCACTGTTGATATGAATTGTGGTGTTTTTGTAGCCATGGGGTCCCTGGCCGCCGGCTTTGTTCTATAGTTTGTTGCGTATATTTATCCAGTTGGCGGTGAGAAGGTCGAAAAACATGGCAACGCTGAAAGCGCTGGTGGTTGATGACGCCAGTTTTGTCCGGGATCTGGTGAAGCGAACGGTGCGCCAGCGTTTTCCTGTCATTGAAACCACCGATGCCCAGAACGGTCGACGGGCCCAGTCGCTGATGTCCCGCACGGTGTTTGATCTGATCCTTTGTGACTGGGAAATGCCGGAAATGTCCGGCCTGGAGCTGCTGCAGTGGATGCGGCAGCAACCCCAGTATGAAAAGGTTCCCTTTATCATGATCACCAGTCGTGGTGACAAGGACCACGTGGTTGAGGCCGTCAGGGAGGGAGTGTCCGAGTACCTCGGCAAGCCCTTCAGTCCGGATGGCCTCAGCAAGAAGATCATCAAGGTGATGGGACCAACACTGAAAAACGCGATGGATCGTGGCGGCAAATCCATGGGTGGCCCGGCGGATGCTTTCAAGGAATCCGCCGACCTGTTGACCCAGAAGCGGAAGCCCGAGCCTGCGCCTGCTGTGGGTGAGAACCGCCCGACGGCATCGCCGCTGCTGAAGTCGGGTGCGGGGACCAGTGAAAAATCACCCGTGGCCCGGGGAGCAATGAGCGTGGCGTCGATCCGGTTCGCTGACAGTACCCTCAAATCCGTGGTCAAGGACATCACCCTGACGGAGGTCCGGGTGATCGCCCGGCGTGATCAGGATTTTCCCGGTATTCTCGATCAGGCGGTCGTGGACATCGAAATTGCCGAGGGACAGATGGCCAGGCTGAACGGCTATATTCACCAGTTGCAGGCGGTCGACAAGCGGCAGGACACCGACTTTGTCAGTGTCACCATCCGTTTTGTCGATGAAGACCCGAAGAAAATGGAAGACCTGTCCCGCTTTATTGCCCGCTTTCGTGCCGGCAGTCGCTGATCAGGAGATCTTTTCCGGCGCCCGCTCGACCAGTCTCTCCCTCGGAAAGTGGCAGATGAACTCGCTGCCATCACCAATCCGGCTGCGGATTTCCAGGTTGCCATCGTGGTTCAGCAGAACATGTTTGACGATGGCCAGGCCCAGGCCGGTGCCGCCGGTTTCCTTGTGGCGGCTGGGGTCGGCGCGATAAAAGCGCTCGGTCAGACGTGGTATGTGCACCGGATCGATGCCGATGCCGGTATCCCGGACCGACAAATGGGCGCCTTCGCGGTTTGCGCTCCAGTTAATGGTGATATGGCCTTTTGCCGGTGTGTACTTCACCGCATTGAACACCAGGTTGGAGAACGCGCTGCGTAACTGGCTTTCATCCCCTTTCAGCAGTCGGTGATCGGTGATGTTGACGCTGAATTCATGCTGTTTGTCTCCACTGAGGGCTCTGGCGTCGTGACAGATCTGTCTGAGCAGGGCTTCGATATCGGTCACGGTGTCGTTGACGGTTTGCTCCCCGGTCTCAATCTTTGACAGCAGGATCAGGTCGGTAATCAGTGCCTCCATCCGCGAGGACTGTTGTGCCATGGTGTTAATGGCGCGCCGCCATTTGGGGGGAAGACTATCGGCATTGTCCACCAGGGTTTCGAGATAGCCGCTGATCACCGTCAGGGGCGTGCGCATCTCGTGGGACACGTTGCCCACGAAGTCGCGGCGCATTTGTTCCAACTGGTAGAGCCGGGTGACGTCCTTGGCGACGATCAGGCGGTCATCGTCCCCAAACAGACTGATCTGGATTTGCAGGCGGATGTGCGGTTTGGCCGGTGAATGGATCTCCAGAGAATCCCGATAGTCCCGGGCATCAAAGTAAGCCTTGAATGCCGGTGTGCGTATCAGGTTATGGATGTACTGGCCCCGGTCCGTGTTGCGGCGAAACCCCAGCAGGTATTCCGCGGAGCCGTTCCACCATTCCATCGCGCCACTGGCGTCGGTCATGATGACGCCATCACGCATGGCATTGGTGGATTCCTGTACCCGGTTGATCTGCGCCCTCAGTCGGTCCTGGAGGCGGAGGTGGTTCTGGTGCAGTTTGTGGAGACCATCAAAGATATCGCCCCACAACCCCACGCTTTGAGGCGCCTCGCTGGTGGCACTGGGATGACCGAGCCAGTGGTAAAGGCGTTTGGCCTGGATCAGTGTCCACCAGAGATAGGCAACCAGACCGATGGTCAGGCCGTAGATCGGGTAGCCGAAAAAGGCGCCAGCGGCGGTGCAGATGACCAGGAAGCCGATAATCAGTCGTAAATATCGTGACCAGTTGTGTTGCATGCAACAGCCTTACGATTGGTATGGCGCGGGTGCCGGCCAATTATGCCGCTCGGGTCGAAAAACGGTAGCCAGCACCACGGACGGTTTGGATCAAGTGGTCATACTGGTCGCCCAGGGCCTTGCGCAATCGGCGAATGTGAACGTCGACCGTGCGTTCTTCCACATAGACGTTGCCTCCCCAGACCTGATCCAGTAACTGTGAGCGAGTATATACCCGTTCCTGGTGGGTCATGAAGAATTGCAGCAATCGGTATTCCGTGGGCCCCATGTTGAGGGCTCCGTCTTCGGTGGAGACACGGTGGCCGATGGGGTCGAGGGTCAGGCCTTCGACTTCGATCGGGGTGTCGACGCCGGGGGGCGTGGCGCGGCGCAGTACGGCTTTGAGGCGCGCGACCAGTTCCCTGGGTGAAAAAGGTTTGGTGATGTAGTCGTCGGCGCCGACTTCCAGGCCCTGGATTTTGTTATCTTCCTCGACTTTGGCGGTCAGCATGATGATGGGTATATCGGCGGTGGCTTCTTCTCTCTTGAGGCGTCGGGCCAGTTCCACGCCGCTGGTGCCGGGGAGCATCCAGTCGAGCAGGACGAGGTCGGGTTGTTTGTCGACGATCAGGGCATGCGCTTCGAGGGCGTCCGATGCCTCCAGATAGTCGTAGTCAGCCATTTCGAGGGCCACGGCGATCATTTCGCGGATCGGGGCTTCGTCATCGACGATCAGGACAGTTTTTCCAGTCATGAGCATTAACCTGTATCAGACTTAGTATTGTTGCTGCTTCATTACAACGCCCCAGTGTTACAAGTATATGACACAAACTGCTTTTGAACCGGAGTTAGCATGGCTACGAGACACCTCTTCCCAGACACGCCGTAAACCCACCCCTGGGGGCTCCGCATTGCCATCCCTGGCAATGCAGGGTTTGTGGAGGCCCGGCCCACTCCGGCACGCCAACCATGTTCGGGCCTTCCACGAATTACTGAATGAGAAGGTCGATGACCAGCCCAGTAAACACCGCAAACCCAGCCCAGTTGTTGTTCAGGAAGGCCTTGAAACATCCCTCCCGCTCGCGGAATCGGGCCAGGTATTGTTGATAGCCGAACAGGCAGGCCATGGCCAGTACGCCGAGGTAATAGATAACGCCCAGTTCCACCTGTTGCCCCACCATCACCAGAATGATCACCACCAGGGCCTGGAGGAAGCCGATGATGGCGCGGTCGGCGTCGCCGAAGAGGATGGCGGTGGATTTGACGCCGATTTTCAGGTCGTCGTCACGGTCGACCATGGCGTAGAGGGTGTCGTAGGCCACGGTCCAGAGGACGTTGGCGGTGAACAACAGCCAGGTCAGTTGGGTGAGTTCGTTGGCCTGTGCTGCCCAGGCCATGGGGATGGCCCAGGAGAAGGCGGCGCCCAGGAACAGTTGGGGCAGGTGGGTGTAGCGCTTCATGAAGGGGTAGATGAAGGCCAGTATGACGCCGCCGAAGGAGAGGTACAGGGTCAGTGGGTTGGTGAACAGTACGACCATGAGGAAAGCCAGCAGGCAGATTCCGAGGAACAGGGCGACGGCTTCCCAGGCGTCGATGCGGCCGGAGGTCAGGGGGCGGTCTTTGGTGCGTTTGACGTGGCGGTCAACCTTGCGGTCGGCGAAGTCGTTGATGGCGCAGCCGGCGGCGCGCATCAGGAATACGCCCAGGGTAAAGATGATGAGGTTGCCGATGTCGGGCGCGCCCTCGGCGGCCAGCCACAGCGCCCAATAGGTGGGCCAGAGCAGGAGCAGGCTGCCGATGGGGCGGTCCAGGCGCAGCAGTCTGGCGTAATCCGCCAGGCGGCTCTGGATGTGGTCGGGCATGGCATTCAGCAGCATAGGGTGTGGTCCGGGTTGGTGTGTCTGGCTTGGATTCAGGCGTGAATTATAGCCAGTGGGTAGCGGGTGGTTAAAGGCCGGGTTTAGTGGCAGAACCGTGGCAGGAAGTACTCACCCACCAGCAAGGCCTTGTCGCCGCTGTAGAAACGGGAGCGTCGTGCAACCGGGGGCTGTGCCGGATGGTTGGTGTGGCAGATGCCGGTTTCGAACGGGCCCCGCTGCCAGTGGGGATTGCTGAACAGCCAGGCGCCAAGGGGTTTGCGGCCCAGGTGGCGAAGACGTCGTCCCGCACCCTGCAGGGTGGCCAGGGGAATGATGGTGCGGGCCAGTACCCAGGGCTCGCCGTCGCCGCACAGGTGGACTTCACGAATCCAGGCCAGTTGGCGTTCCGGGATGTTCAGGGTGCCGGCTTCTTCCCGTGTTGGCAGGGCAAAGCCCTCATGGGTGACGTCCACGTGGAATGAGCGGGTGCAGCGTAACTGCAGTTCCCGTGTCAGTGATCCTTCCACCTGGAGCCAGTAACGCACCGGACCGTGTACCGTGGGGTTGCGGAGGCCGGCAGCGGCCAGGGATCGGTACCAGTCGGTGGGGGGGATGGCCAGGGCGTCTGCCCGGGCCGGTCCGGTGTGGTCGCCTGCCAGGAGGTTAAAGCCCTTTAACGGCATAAATTCCGGGAGCGTTGCGCCAGTAGCCTTTGTAGTCCATGCCAAAGCCGAACAGGAATCGGTCTTCCACTTCCAGGCCGGTGAAATCGGCTTTCAGGTCGGGGCGGGCCTTGCGGTCGTGCTGCTTGTCCACCAGTACGGCGGTCAGTACTTCCTTCGCACCATGGGCCAGGCAGTAATCGGCGATGGCGCACAGGGTGGTGCCCTCATCAAGGATATCGTCCACGATCAGGATGGTGCGGTCCTGCATGTCCGCTTCCGGGCGTAATTTCCATTCCAGGATACCGCCGGTGGTTTCCTGCCGGTAGCGGGTGGCATGGAGGTATTCCGCCTGGATCGGAAATTTCAGCAGCGGCAGCAGCTGTCCGGTCAGTATAAGCCCGCCGTTCATCACGCAGAGCAGCAGCGGGTTACTGTCTTCCAGACGGTTGGTGATGTCGCCTGCAAGAGAGCGAATGGCAACCTGTACCTGCTGTTCACTGACCAGGCAATCGGCTTCGTCCATTACCTGTTTCATTTCGGCGACGGTATCGGTCATAGCGGTCGGATCCTGTCGTAAAACGGGCGATTATACCGGAGGAGTCGGGCCAAAGGGAGGGGCAACCGGGTTGCAGTGCCATGGGTATTTGTTGCTATTGGCAGAAAAACCGCTAGGTCACTGTCCTGAGTGGCATTGGTCAATTGTGGAGGGGTGGGTATGATGGTGGCCCGATATGAGTAATGGGCAGTTGCTACAAAACTTGCGCGCATGATTGTCTGACAATTATCATTGCGCCCTGACAAAAATTGCGGAGAGAGATTATGAAAAAGTGGCAGTGTGTGGTGTGTGGCCTGATCTATGACGAAGCCGAGGGCTGGCCGGAAGACGGTATCGAGCCGGGCACCAAGTGGGAAGATGTGCCGGAAGACTGGGTATGCCCGGATTGCGGTGTTGGTAAGGAAGATTTTGAAATGATCGAGATTGGTTAACGCCAGCACTCATTACAGGTTCAATAGAGACGGAGAACAGGAATGACTACAGAAGCCCCTATCGTTATCGTGGGTACCGGTCTGTCGGGTTACTCACTGGCCAGGGAAATCCGCAAGCAGGACAAGGAAATCCCCATTGTCATGGTAACGGCCGACGACGGCTTCAGTTATTCCAAGCCGATGCTGTCTACCGGATTCACCAAGGGTAAGGAAGCCGAGGAGCTGGCCCAGGCAACGTCCGAGGCGATGATTGAACAGCTCAATCTTGACCTGCGGACCTACACCACGGTCACCGGTATCGATACCGAAGCCCATGAACTGGTGATCGGCGATGAGCGTATCCGGTACAGCAAACTGGTGCTGGCCTGGGGCGCGGATGTGATCCGCCTGTCCATTGACGGTGACGGCCAGGATCGTGTGTATTCCATCAACGACCTGATGGATTACCGTGCTTTCCGCAAAGCGCTGGCGGGTAAGAAGCGCGTCGCTATCATGGGCGCGGGCCTGATTGGCAGTGAATTTGCCAACGATCTGCGTAACGGCGACTACGAAGTGGATGTCATTGCGCCTTCCGATACGCTTATGCCGGGGTTGCTGCCACAGCCGGCCGCTGAAGCGGTGAGGGAGGAGCTGGCCAGTCACGGTGTACGTTTCCACCTGGAAACCGTTGTTGACCGCATCGACCGTGACGGCGATGGCGTGAAACTGACCCTGGCCAATGGCGAGACCCTGATGGCGGATCTGGTGATTTCGGCGGTTGGCCTGCGCCCGCGGACCGATCTGGCACAGGCTGCCGGCATCGAAATCAACCGCGGGATCATGGTGAACCGTGCGCTGGAGACGTCAGCTCCGGATGTCTACGCCCTGGGAGACTGCGCGGAAGTAGACGGCCATGTATTGCTCTACGTTCTGCCGCTGATGGCTTGTGCCCGGGCGCTGGCAAAGACCTTGACCAGTGAGCGAACCGAAGTGGCCTACGGCACTATGCCCGTGCTGATCAAGACACCGTGTTGCCCCACGTCCGTCTGCCCTCCGCCATCGAATGCGGAGGGTGAATGGGAGGTTGAGCAGGACGGCACCAGCGTGAAGGCCCTGTTCAAGTCAGCGGATGGAACCGTACTGGGCTTCGCCGTCACCGGTAGTTACGCGGTGGAGAAGCAGGCACTGTCCAAGGAAGTGCCGCCGATTCACGGTTAAGCCTGTTGCGAATTTGGCTCGCTTGGGGTAGAAATCCATTCGTGAGCTAACGAATCAACAGGAGTAGGCATGCTTGAAGTAACCAGAAAGCTGGTGGATCTTCTGGATCTTTCACCAATCGGGGATGACCATTTTCAGGGCGACAGTGAAGACCTTGGTTTCCCCAACGTATTTGGTGGCCAGGTGCTGGGTCAGGGGTTGATGGCAGCCAGTCGCACGGTCGAGGGCCGGCTCCCCCATTCTCTTCATGCCTACTTCCTGCGTCCCGGTAACCACAGCATGCCGATCGACTATGAGGTTCAGCGGGTACGGGACGGCGGCAGCTTTTCGGTACGGCGGGTGATTGCCCGTCAGGATGGTAAGGAAATCCTGACCGGTTCGGTATCGTTCCAGGTCGCGGAGGAAGGCTTCGAGCATCAGTTGGATATGCCCGAAGCGCCGGATCCGGAATCCCTGAAGTCGGAGCAGGAGTACGGGGAAATGCTGGCGCCCCACGTTCCTGAGCGGCTAAGGGATAGCCTGACCCGTGATCGGCCGATTGAAATCCGCCCGGTGGATCCGGTTAACCCGTTCAAGCCGGAAACCCGCCCGCCCCATAAGCAAAGCTGGTTCAAAACCCAGGGCCACCTGCCGGATGATCCGGTACTGCACCGTTGCCTGCTGACCTATGCCTCGGATTTCTCGTTCCTGGGGACCTCTCTGAACCCCCACGGCGTGACGTTCATGAGTAAGAATATGCAGGTGGCAAGCCTGGACCACGCCATCTGGTTCCACCGGGATTTCCGCATGGATGAGTGGCTGTTGTATGACAAGGACAGCCCGAGCGCTTCCGCTGGCCGTGGCTTCAACCGTGGTAACTTCTTCAATCAGCGGGGCGGGCTGGTGGCTTCCACCACTCAGGAAGCCCTGATCCGCAGGCGCTCCCGCCGCTAGCATTTCCGGTACCCGGATACTCCGGGTACCGTCAGCCAAGTTTGCGGCTGATGGCGGACATGGTGTGGCCCGACAGCCACACCAGCATTTCATCAATGGGCAGGGGCGGTGTCAGCCAGTAGCCCTGAATCATGTCACAACCCATAGTCTTCAGCAGGTCTGCGGTTTCCTCATCCTCCACGCCCTCGGCCACCACTGTGTAGCCCAGGGAATGACACATGTCGATGGTGGTCTGCACGATAACCCGGTCTCCCGGCTGGGTGGTGATATCGGTGATCAGGGAGCGGTCGATCTTGATCTCGCTGGCCGGCAGTTGCTTGATGTAGGAAAGCGACGAATACCCTGAGCCAAAATCGTCAATGGACACCGGGATGCCCGCCGAGTGTAGGGAATTCAGGGCCTTCAGGGAATTGGCGGGGTCCTGCATCATGGATGTTTCGGTTACTTCCAGGGTGATGGCGCCCCGATGGCGATGGTGGTTGTTCATCAGCCGCTGTACGAAGTCCGGGAAGTCCGGCTCCCTCAGGTTGTTGGGGGAAATGTTGACCGAAACACTCAGTGGCCAGCCCCGATCCAGAAGCCGGGTACGCAGCTCCAGCGACTGCTCCAGTACCCACCGGGTGAGGGGTCTGATCAGGCCGGTTTGCTCCGCGATGGCAACGATTTCGTCCGCGGGAATGGGCGATTTGCGTCGTGGCCAGCGAATCAGTGCTTCCAGCCCCACGACAGTATGAGACGCCAGGGACAGCTTGGGCTGCAGGTGCAGGGCCAGTTCGTCGTTCTGCAGGGCCTGTCTGAGTTCCGATACCAGTGTCAGCCGGTCTGCGCTGTAGGAATCCCTTGTCGGCTGATAGTAAGCGAGCCCGCGATCGCGGGCCTCGTCCGAGTCCTGGGCAATGTGGGCCCGACGAATCAGGGAATTGGTGTCCTGGGCATGATCGGGGAAGATCGCCGTGCCGATCTGCGGATCCAGCGGAAGCTGCATGCCAAGGTAATCGATCGGCTCCCGCAGTTCCTCAAGGCCGATAACAATGGCGCGGGGAGCGGCGCTGATCTGGTCGGCATCCACCACAAAGCCGAAGGTGGCGGGCTCCAGGGAGGCCAGATAAACCGAGCGCTGGTCTGTTTCCTCGATCGCCAGTATTCCCGGAATCTCTCGTACAACACTGTGATACCGGGTCGCGGCCAGTTCAATGAGGCGATCGGTATTGCGGTGGCCCAGGGTCTTGGTGATGGACTGGAGGTTGTTCAGGTGGATCACCGCAATGGCGTATCTCCGATCCGGTACCCGGGCAATGAGGTCGTTAATCATCATTTCAAAGCAGGTGCGGTTGGGTAATCCGGTCAGCGGGTTGTGGAGTGCCTGATCCATCATCCGCAGTTCCGCCGAGCGTCGTGCGGCCATGGCTCTCAGTTCCGCCTCCCGGGCGTGGAGCCTGTCTTCACGTTCGTTGTATAGGCGTTTCGCCAGGGCGATGGTCAGCAGAATGGCTTCCAGGGCCGAGCCTACCTGCATGCCGTAGGTGGTCAGCCAATTGGTTGGCAATAATCCGTATTTGTTGGATGCGGTCAGCATGGTGCCAATGATCAGCAGTCCCCAGGCAATGGTGTAAAAACC
The DNA here is from genome assembly GCF_045449795.1 of Marinobacter alkalisoli. Taxonomy (NCBI): domain Bacteria; kingdom Pseudomonadati; phylum Pseudomonadota; class Gammaproteobacteria; order Pseudomonadales; family Marinobacteraceae; genus Marinobacter; species Marinobacter alkalisoli. The sequence goes on along the minus strand of NZ_JBJJLB010000043.1, from coordinate 5,026 downwards.
CGCCTGCGGGTTGCGCCTTATCCACTGCAGTGGGCCAATGATGATCAGCACCAGGAACGCTGACAGCGCCAGGGCCACCGAGGACTTGATGGACGTGTTGAACTCCAGCACGAAGGTGCCAAGGATCGCCAGCAGGCTGACACCGCTGAGAAACTGGAGCAGCAGGTCGGTTCTTGGGGCGGCTTCCCACAGGCGAAGGAACGAGCGCGCAAACAGCAGTGCAAACAGCACCGCGAACGGCACCACCATCAGCATAACCTGATTCTGCAGCCACGGGTTGTCTGGCCAGAAGACCTGGAACGTCACCCCCCGCAGGGTGGCCATCAGGAACAGGTAGCTGAATGTCGACAGCACGTAGTACAGGTAAGTGGCTTCCCGCAGTGCCAGGAAGATAAACAGGTTAAAGAAAATGGTGGTGATCAGGATGCCGTAATAGAGGCTGTGTAGCCGGTCCTCCGTAGTCAGGGCATCGAACAGGGCGTTCTGTTGCCAGAGCCGGATCGGTACCTGGTGCGCGCCGCTGGTTTTCACCGAGAGCAGGATTTCGTACTCGACGTTGGGCTCGACGGTGTAGGGAATCAGGAAGCTGGGGTGATAGAGCGGTCTTTCCGAGAACGGCAGGTGGTCCCCGGTGACCACGGTCTGGACTATCTCTCCGTCCGCCAGCAGATAAAACCTGACATAGTCCAGTTGCGGATAGCTGATTTCCAGCACCTGATTGCCAGGGCTGCTCTCCAGCGGCATCCGATACCAGTAATTGTCAGTCACGTACCCGAAATTCGGCGTCTCTTCCGCCAGCGGCTGCCAGTCCGGCCGGTCCAGCAGTCCAGGCACGGCATCTTTCTTTGCTGGCGGGGCCTTCAGGAAAGCAATCGACGGTTGTGGCAGTCGGGACGATGCCGACGGTTCCGCGTGAGCGCCGGGGGCCATGAGGATAAAGCCGCCGATCAGGGCGAAAATCAGAGCAATATGGCGCACAAAATACCAAGCTTGTTATGTTTGTTTCCTGCAGTATGGCCTCAGCCCGGTTACCGCTCAAGACCGCATGCGGGATATTTCCGGTCAGCTGTAGTTCAGGCCACAGGATTACAGGGTAGTGATCCAGTTCCGAGTCCAGGGCAGGGCTTCCATTTCCGGTTCCGTGGTTTCCAGTGCATCGATTCTCAAGGTCTCACCGACTTTGCGGGCGGCGGTTTCATACAGGGCTTCCTCCAGCAAATCGCCAGCGCCACAGAAAGTGTCGCCGTAGGAGCTGTCGCCCAGCACGATGACGCCGAACGGGCGGCCCGGCTGTTGTGGCAACTGTTCCCGCAGGGACAGGTAAAAAGGCAGAAGGTTGGGGGGGACTTCACCCTGGCCGGTGGTGGAGGTGCACACCAGCAGGGCATCGTCGTTGCTGGTAATGTCATCGAGAGCCGGATTCTCCAGCACGGTCACCGAGTGGCCCTCGGATTCCAGCCCCTTTCTGATGGCCCTTGCCGTCAACAGGGCACCGCCGTACACGCTGCCCACGAGAATTCGTATTGCTGCCATGGTTGAACCTGTTTCTGTCTGCAGCGGCCCTGAATGGCCGCCGGTCACGTTGGCGGATGATCATAGCGACTGGCCGGCGTAGTCTCAAGGTCAGGTGGCAGGACGGTTGCCGCCTTCGTCCTGACGGGGTCGTACCCGGGGGGCAATCTGATTGCGGCCAGCTTCTTTTGCGCTGTAAAGGTGAATATCCGCCTGTTTCAGCAGCTCATCAACCGAGCCGGCCTTGGCGATGGAACAGACCCCGGCACTGATGGAGACGGGCAGTCGTTGCCCGTGGAATGTAAAGTGGGAGTTTTCCACCTCAGAGCGAAGACGTTCGGCCAGTGCAAGGGCCTGCAGCAGGGAGGTGTCCGGTAGTAACAACAGGAATTCCTCGCCGCCCCAGCGGGCAGCAACGTCAGACTGGCGGATAATCCGGCGGGTAAGATCGGAGAAGGTTTTCAGTGTCTCGTCCCCGGCGTGGTGGCCATATTGGTCGTTAATGCCCTTGAACAGGTCCAGATCGATCAGCGCAATCGAGAAATGATGCCCCGATCGTTGGTAGCGGGAAAACTCGGCGGCCAACCGATGCTGCATCTCCCGACGGTTGGCGAGACTGGTCAGTTCATCGGTGCGGGCGGCGTGTTCATGGACCCGGGCCAGCGTCAACAGCTCATTTCTCACTTTCAGTCGGCTGGATTCAAGCACGAAACAGAAGATGGACTCGAAGGTCAGGGTGGCAAAGAAGCGGATCTTGAAGTCCGTGGAGTATTCGGCGCTGACCATGGGCAGCTCCGGGAACCGAAAGACCAGAATGGCAACCAGATAGCAGAATAACAGAATGGCCGTACCTGTTTTCAGATTGGTCAGGTAGAACAGCAGGGGTGGAAAGACATAGAACCATAACGGACCGGTATTGTTTTCTCCGCCGGAGGCAATGAGGTAGGCAAACAGCACGCCGACGGTGGCAATCAACCCGGTCTTTTGTATCGTCCGGTTGCCTGTATGGGCGAACCACAGCATGTTTGCCGCAAGGGGAACGGCAAAAGCCCACAAGACCATGGCGTGATCGTAGTGGCTGGCGAACCAGGCTTTGGCGCCGATGCCTGTAAGGAACAGGATGGCCATGAGAGAAAGCCAGGTCAGAATCCGGGATATCCGGATGTCCTCGGTTTCTCCGACGCCCTGGTGGCTGGAAGCGGTCGAGTCTTTCATTCAGGCCTAGATTGCTGTTTTTGTATTTTGATGCTTTTTAGCAACGATTATGAGTGAACCTGACGGGAATTGGCACCATTTCCCCCGATATTTCACAATGCCTGGCATTGTCGCCTTTTGTTTCAATTTCATGGCAAAAAATTTATAGTTGCGACGCAGTGTAGACTACCCCCAGGGACGGCGTAATCTGACTGGCCGGGATGGCGCGACACGTTGCAACTCATTCAGCATCCACGAGACCTGATTTGTTATGGCCCCGAAAAGCGGATTTCTTGATACCCTTCTCACCAGTCCTACCACCGAACGATATCGCATCGGCTTCAGTTTATTTTTCCTGCTTGGCATCTGGTTGATCGTTGGTCAGCTGAGCAGTGGCATGCCCAACAATATGCTGTTGATGGCAGCCGCCGTTATCGGTGGCTACATGGCCATCAATATTGGCGCCAACGATGTCGCCAACAACGTGGGCCCGGCGGTTGGTTCGGGTGCGCTCTCCCTGGGTGGAGCAGTATTGATTGCCGCCATATTCGAAGCCGGCGGCGCCATCATCGCCGGTGGTGACGTGGTGTCCACCATCAAGGGCGGGATTATCGCTGCTGACCGCCTGGGAGACGTCAACGCTTTCGTCTGGCTGATGACCGCTGCCCTGCTGGCGGGGGCTCTGTGGCTGAATCTGGCAACCTGGATGGGTGCGCCGGTATCCACCACCCACTCGATTGTAGGCGGCGTGCTGGGCGCGGGGATTGCCGCCGGCGGCTGGGGTATCGCTGACTGGTCGGTGATGGCGAAGATTGTTGCCAGTTGGGTGATTTCTCCGGTCATGGGCGGTGTGCTGGCGGCGCTGTTCCTGTTTGCCATCAAAAAGACCGTGCTCTATCGCGAGAACCTGATTCCGGCGGCGCGGACGTTCGTGCCGTGGCTGGTGGCCATTATGGCCTGGGCGTTTGGCACCTACCTGATGGTCAAGGGCGTCAAAAAAATCATCCAGGTGGATTTCCTGGGCGCCTCACTGGTTGGCCTGGCGGTGGCTGCAATGGTCTTCGTGATTATGCGGATCGCGGTTGGCCGTCGCGCGGCCACCATGGAAAACAGCGCCGCTGGCGTGAACACCCTGTTTACCTGGCCGCTGATTTTCGCAGCCGCTCTGCTGAGCTTCGCTCACGGCGCTAACGACGTGGCCAACGCGATTGGCCCCCTGGCCGCCATCAATGATGCCCTGTCCGCGGGTGCTGTGGTCACCGCCGCCGCCATTCCGTTGTGGGTCATGCTGGTGGGTGCGTTGGGGCTTTCAGTGGGCCTGATGCTGTTTGGCCCGCGCCTGATCAAGACCGTCGGCAGTGAAATTACCGAGCTCGACAAGACCCGGGCTTTCTGTATTGCCCTGTCCGCCGCCCTGACCGTTATCATTGCCTCCCAGCTGGGCCTGCCGGTCAGCTCCACCCACATCGCGATTGGTGGCGTGTTCGGTGTGGGCTTCCTGCGGGAATACCTCAAGTCCAACTACGCGACCCAGCTTCACAAGATCATGGAACACCATGACGAAGCCGAGCGGGAGAGCCTGCGCCCGTTCCTGGAAGACTTCCGCAATGCCTCGGTCGAGGAGATGGAGAATCTGCTCAAAGAGGCCAAGAAGAAAAAGCAGGTGCCGCTGTCCAAGGGTGAGCGCAAGCGCTTGAAGAAAATCTATCGCGAGGAAATGGTCAAGCGCTCCCACCTGACCCGCATCGTGGCGGCGTGGATCATCACCGTGCCAGCCTCCGCGCTGATGGCCGCCATGTTGTTCTTCACTCTGCGCGGCCTGCTGATGTAATGCCTGCCTCCGCCCGCTTCGTTGGTGAAGCGGGCAGAATCTTTACGGGCTGGTTGCAGTCCGCCGAATTGGCCATACTGTTTATTGTAGGTTGAGGGCTGTCCCCTGAACGTCAAACTATCCGGGAGTAAATGATGAGTTCGTCTGCCGAAAGCCGTCAGGCCCGCATGATCGATGAGCTGCGAGTGTTCATCAAGAAGGTACTGAGCGATCCGACCATTGCGGTCAAATCCGTGGAAATTGCCCGCAAGCACCGTAATGAGCCGAAGGCCAATGAGGTGATTGCCAGGGAAATCAGCGCCAACACTACGATCCGTATCCCCGAGAACTGGAGTGAGGCGGATCACATGTTCCTGGATATCCTGCACGAAGTGCTGGATGACGAAGAGGCGTTGTATTGATCTTGCCTTGGGGGGAGTGAGCGGTGCGGGGGCGGCTTCAAAAACACGCTGTGAATACGTCCCTGTACGCTCCGCTCCGCCATCCATG